>JAZQOA010000073.1:0-11334 GCA_045627605.1 Kiritimatiellia bacterium
GGCGGCGATCTCTCCCCCGTGGCGGGGGGCCGGATCGAGGTCTCCCTTTCGCGCGAGGAGTGGAGCCGCCACCTCGTCGGGGACTCGGTCGTCAGGGTCGAGTGGGAGAGCGAGCAGGTCGAGATGCCCGCCTTGGGCTGCGTTCTCGACGTGCCGGCGGGGGCGGACGCCCTTTCCTGGACGGGCCGCGTGGAATTTGCCGCCTCAAAGATGCCGAGCGGCAAGTACACGCTTGTCGCGAAACTGGGCGACGTCGTCATGACCGAAACCGAGTTCTGGCACTGGGCGGGCGAGGTCACGGAACGCTCCGCGAGCCCCGCCGCGCTGACGATTACCTCCCGTGCCGAGAAATACAGGCCCGGCGAGACGGCCGAGCTTAAGTTCAGTTCGCTTTTCAATGGCACGGCCTTTGTCGTGGCGGGGACGGCCGGAATCGACTCGGCCTTTGCACAGAGCGTCACGCAAGGCGAAAACGTCGTCGAGGTGCCGATTCCGGCCGATGTCGTCGCGAGCCGCTACTATGCGGCCGTGACCCTCGTCGCCGAGCAGCCCGCCGCCGAACGGCGTCTTTTTGCCGTCGCGCGCATCAAGGTCGATCCTTCCGAGACCCGCAAGCTCACAGTCGGCCTTGAAATCCCCGAAAAGGCACGACCGGGCGAGACCGTCGATTTCAAGGTCACGCTGAAAGACGCCCGGGGCCGTCCCGCCGCCGGCCTCGTGCGCATCGGCGCGATCGACGAGGGTGTCGCGGCGCTGACCGGCTTCCGCGTGCCGAATCCCTACGCGTATTTCTTCGGTACGGATTTCGGCTGTCCTTTCGAGTGCTTCGACATATTCAGCTGCCTTTACCCGGAGCTGAAGCTCCTGCCCAACGGGAAATTCGGCGGCGATGCCGCCGTCATGGCCACGGGCTCGCTCAAGCGCAACCGCGACGACAGCAACGCCGAGCAGCGCGAGACCGCGCGCCTGGTCCTTCCCCCGGTCGATGTGCCGACCAATGGCTTCGCCACGGTGAGCGTGACGCTTCCAGAACACACCGGCGCGCTTAGGGTCATGGCCGTTGCCGGCAATGAGATGGCCGCGGGCTCGTCAGAGGATTCGGTCATGATGCGCAACCGGATTTCCGCGATGCCGACCTTGCCGCGCTTTGCCGTTGGCGGCGATACCTTCACCTACACGGCGACGCTCTTCAACCACGACGCCGAAGCCGGCAAATGGATCTTCAAGGTCGCGCTCCCCGAGGGGTGCGAGGCGGAAGGCGGCGTCCGCGAGGTCGTGCGCGAGGGCGAGCTGGCGCCCGGTGGCAGCGCCGTCGTGCGTTTCCCCGTCGCCATCGGCCGGGAAACGGATGGTGTCGTCAAGTTCGCGCACGAGTTTGTCCTGGGTGGCGAGAGGCGGACTGGCGAGACGCCCCTGAAGGTACGCCCGAAGAATCCCGCAGAAACCCGGGTCGAGTATTTCGCCGCGGAGAACGGCGAGTTGAGCTTGCCCCCGCTTTCGGAAGACTGGATTGGCGAGGCGAGGGGAGAAATCCGGCTCTTTGGTTCGCCCGCCTACGGCGTCGCCGAATCGCTTTCCTGGCTTGCCGAGTATCCCTACGGGTGCCTGGAGCAGACCACGGCCGCGGCCTTCCCGTTCGTGGTGGCGGACGACTTGGTGAAACTCGGCCTTATGGATGCCGCCGGCAAGACCAACGCCTTTGCCAAAATCAAGGTCGCGTATGCCGAAATCCTCCAGATGTATCGCGGCGGGGGCCAGTTCTCGATGTGGCCGTGGGAGGGAAGCGCATGGTACTACGGGTCGCTTTTCGCCAGCCATTTCATTTTCGAGGCGGAAAAGACCGGGGCGGTCACCGTCGCCAAAACCCTCCGCGAGGAGATGCTGGCCTGGCTCCGCCGCGTCGCGGCGGACGCCTCCGTCCCCAATGCCTCAAACCGGGCGTGGGCGACCTACATACTCGCCGTCGCCGGCGACGAGCATTTCGCCAACCCCGCCCGCAACATCATTTCGCTTGGCCGCGGGAACTTCAACGAGTACCTCGCCGCGGCGGCGTTGATGCGCGGCGGTTTCGCCTCGGAGGGCGTCGGGGCCTTCGCCAAGGCGGTCGAAGCCCACGCCTGGGAGACCGATTCCGACTGGGACCGCGTCAAGAACCTGGGCATGGCGCTTTTCGTCGCCGCGAAAACCGGTACAAGCGACTTTGCCGCGCTGTTGCCGATCGTGACGCGGCTCAACGGCGGCCTCCGTCCCGATGGCAGCGGCTGGGGCAACACGCGTGACAACGCCTGGGCGGCCCTGGGGCTTGCCGCTTTCTCGGCGCGTCTTGGCTCTGGCAAGGCCTTCGGCCGGATTACCATCGGTGGCGAGACCTCCGACTTCGAGGTCTCCACGTCCGGCGCGACCTTTGCGCGCGGCAAGGACGACAAGGTCGTCGTCAGCGCAGGCGGTTGCGTTTTTGGCTGTGCGCACACGCTTGGCATCCCGAAAGAACCGCTTGGGAAGCCTGGCGTCGTCAAGATTTCGCGGACCTACGTCGATGGGGACGGACGGACCGTCGCCAAGGTCCGCAAGGGCGACCTTGTAACGGCGGTCATCACGCTTTCGACTCCCGCGAAAATTGAGAACGCCGTCTTTGCCGATCTCGTTCCCGGAGGATTTGAACTTGAAGACGTCACCCTCGCGACGCGCTCCGCCGCAGGCGCTTTCAAGCCCGCGCACATCGTCAAGCCCTCGGGAAATTCCGAGATCCGCGACGACCGCTGGCTTTGGTTTGGCCGCTTGGAACCGCTGCCCGAAGGCAAGGCCTATACGCTGACCTACACCCTCCGCGCGGTTGTGCCCGGTGTCTATGCCGTGCCGGCGGCCTCCGTCGAGGACATGTACAACCCCGATGTCGGCGGGAGTTTTGCCCGTGACGCCACTTTCGAAATCACCGGCGAATAGCCCCAGGGGGAAACGGCCCCGCGGGCTTCGCCGCCTGTGGTCCCGTCCGCCTGCGCGGAGGCTTGCCTACGCGTTGGCGGCGCTGGTTCTCCTTGGGGCGGCCGCCTGGCTGGCCGCGCCCGCTTTTGTCGAGGATCCGTTGCCCGGCGTCCTGGAGCGCACGACGGCGCGCACCTGGCGCGACCGCAACGGCATCCCCCTCTACTGCCAGCGCACCTGGCAGTACGAGTGGCGCTTCGACGTGGGGCTCGACGAAATCTCCCCCGTCGCCCTCCGCTTCATGCTCGGCGTCGAGGACGCCCGCTTCTACAGCCACCACGGCGTTGACTACGCCTCTGTCCTGCGCGCCATTTTCCAGAACCTCTCCTCCGGCCGGATTGTCTCCGGCGCATCGACCATCAGCATGCAGGTCGCGGCGATGGACTACCACAATGGTCGCCGCACGTTTGCCGGGAAGTTCGTGCAGGCGGCGAAGGCGCGCAAGATGGAGCGACTGCATGCCAAGGACGAGATTCTCGAAGCCTATTTCAACAACATCCCGTTTGGCGGGAATTTCTACGGGATCGAGGCCGCGTCGCGCTATTACTTCGGGATGCGCGCGTCGGAACTTACCGCCACCGAGGCAAGCCTGCTCTGCGGGTTGCCGCAGCGTCCCAATCGCTACCGTCCGGACCGCCATCCCGAGGCGGCGCGGGAGCGCCAGCGGCGCGTCCTCGACGGCCTGGCGCGCGCCGGCCTGGTTTCCGCCGAAGAGGCGGACCGCATTTTCAACGGCGAACGCCTCCGCTACCGCGACTTCACGCTGCCCGCCGATTTCGAGCAACTGGGGCAGGCGAAGGACCTTTCGTTCCTCATTGGCGACAACCCGCCCTTCCGTCCCGGCGACAGCAATGAGGTGAAACTCTCGATTGACGCGCGCCTCACGGAGCGCATTCGCCAGGTGCTGACGCGGCGCGTGGCGGCGCTTGACGACGTCCGCGACGCGGCGGCGGTTTTGCTTGACGCCCGCACAGGCGAGACCCTGGCCTATGTCGGGACGCTTGATTTCGACTCCCCCCTTGGCGGACAGGTCGACGCCGCCAATGCCATCCGCAGCGCGGGGTCGGCGCTGAAACCCTTCATCTACTACGAGGCGTTGCGCGGCGGTTTCATCGTCGCGGACTCCGTCCTGCTCGACGCCCCCGTGCGTTTCTCGACCTATTCCCCCGAAAACTACAGCGGCAAGTTTTCCGGGCGCGTCAGCGCCGCCCAGGCCCTGTCGGCTTCGCTCAACACGCCCGTCATCCGGTTGCTTTCGCAAGTCGGCGAGCGCCGGATTTCCGATCGCTTCGACGCCCTGGGGCTCGGGACGCCCGGCCAGGTCGTCACCAACGGTCTTTCGCTCGCCCTGGGCACGGCGGGCTACAGGCTCGCGGATGTCGCCAGGGCCTACTTGTCGCTCGTCCCGGATCATCGCCGCGACGTGGAGGAGGGGGCGCGGGTAATGCTTTCCGAAATGCTGCGCCAGTTCCCTCTGCCGGAGACTGAGCTGCCCGTGGCGTGGAAGACCGGGACCTCGAACAACAACTGCGACGCCTGGTGCTTCGCCTACACGCCCGACTACGTTCTTGGCGTGTGGTTCGGGAACAAGGACGGCCGGCGTTCAAGCCGTCTTGTCGGCGCCGAGGTGGCGGCGCCCGCCGCCGGGGAAATCTTCGGGATGCTCTACCGGGGGCGCGGTCCGTTCTGGCCTGAACGCGCGGGCTATTTCTTGCGGATGCCGCTTTGCGCGGCGACGGGGTGCCTGGCGACAAGCGCGTGCGCCGAGACGACGGAAGGCGAAGTCATCGGCACCCTGCCGCTCCGGCTCTGCCCGGCCTGCGGCGGCGGGGCGAAACGCCTGGCGATCATTTCGCCCGCGCCTGGGACATATGCGCGCGATGATGGCGCGGCCGCGCTCAAGATGCGCCTCGACAGCGGCGGGGCGGGGGCCGTGTGGTTTGTGGACGGAACGATGCTGGAAGAGGGGACGGTGGAATTTGCCTTCGGTCCCGGCCGCCATGCGGTCGTGGCCGTGCCCCATGACGAAACCTGTCTTTCGTCGCAAGTTGAATTTGTCGTGCGGTAGCAGGTGGAAACCCCGGAGACAGACGTCGGGAAGACCTACTCTTCCTTCGACGTGCCCTTGAGGACGGCGATGAAGGCGGATTGCGGCACGTTGACCTGGCCGAACTCCTTCATGCGCTTTTTGCCTTCCTTCTGCTTCTTGAGCACCTTCTGCTTGCGGGTGACGTCGCCGCCGTAAAGCTTGGCGAGGACGTCCTTCCTGAAGGGCTTGATGTCTTCGCGCGCGACAATCGTCCGCCCGATGGCCGCCTGCACGGGAATCTTGAACATGTGCGGGGGGATTGTGTCGGCCAGCGACTTGCACATCTGGCGGCCGCGGGAGACGGCCTTGTCCTTGTGCACCATGCTGGAGAAGGCGTCGACGCATTCGCCGTTGAGCAGGATGTCGAGCTTGACGATGTCGCTTTTCTGGTAGCCGTGGGGCTCGTAGTCCATCGAGGCGTAGCCGCGGCTGATTGACTTGAGCGTGTCGTGGAAGTCGATGAGAATCTCGTTGAGCGGGAGCGTGCAGGTAAGCATGACGCGCTTGGCGTCGACGCTTTCCGTGGCGGCGATTTCCCCGCGGCGCTCCGTGACGAGGCGCATGATGTCGCCGATGTTGTCGCCGGGGCAGATGATCGTGGCCTTGATGACAGGCTCCTGGATTTCCTCGATGCGCGTGACGTCGGGAAGTTTGACGGGGTTGTCGACTTCGAGGACGTCGCCGCCCGTGAGGACGACCTTGTAGATGACCGAGGGGTGGGTGTTGATGATGTCGAGGTCGAATTCCCGGCGTAGGCGCTCCTGGACGATCTCCATGTGCAGGAGGCCGAGGAAGCCGCATCGGAAACCGAAGCCGAGCGCAACCGAGCTTTCGGGGTGGTAGGTGAAGGCCGGGTCGTTGAGGTGTAGCTTTTCAAGGCCCTGGCGCACCTTCTCGAAGTCTTCCGAGCCGACAGGGTAGATGCCGCAGAAGACCATGGGGCGGACTTCGGTGTAGCCGGGCAGGGGCTCTGTGGCGCCGTCCTTGACTGTTGTCACGGTATCGCCGTTCTTGACGTCCTTCGGGTCTTTGACCGTGCCCACGATGTAGCCGACTTCGCCGGCACTGAGCGATTCGACTGGTTTTTGCTCGGGGCTGAAGATGCCGACCTCGCGGATCTGCGTGACGATGCCGTTCGACATGAAGGTTACGGCGTCGCCCGCCTTGATTGAGCCGTCGAAGACCCTGACGTAAACCACCACGCCGCGGAAAATGTCGAAACGGGAATCGAAAACCAGCGCGCGCAAAGGGGCGCCCGGAGTCGTCTTGGGCGGCGGGATGCGCGAGACGACGGCTTCAAGCACGTCCTCGACGTTGAGCCCGGTCTTGGCTGAAATCTGGATGTGGTCGTCGGCCGGAATGCCGATGAGGTCCTCGATTTGCCTTGAAACACCTGCGGGATCGGCACCCGGCATGTCCACCTTGTTGACGGCGGGAATGATCTCGAGGTTGTTGTCGACGGCGAGGTAGGTGTTGGCGACGGTTTGCGCCTCGACCCCCTGTGTGGCGTCAACAACCAGGATTGCGCCTTCGCAGGCGCGCATTGAACGCGAAACTTCGTAGGCGAAATCGACGTGGCCCGGGGTGTCAATGAGGTCGAAACGGTAGGTCTTGCCATCGCGCGCCGTGTAGTGCATGGAAACCGGATGGCTCTTGATGGTGATGCCGCGCTCGCGCTCAAGATCCATGGCGTCGAGGGTCTGCTCCCGGATCAGACGCTGTTCGATGGCCTTGGTGAGCTCGAGAATGCGATCCGAAAGCGTGGTCTTGCCGTGGTCGATGTGGGCGATGATGCAGAAGTTGCGGATGTTGCTGATCGGCGTTTCGTTCATGCATTGATTATACCAAAATGTTTCGGAGTTTTGCGATCTTTCTTCGGCGCGCTTTAATCTGCTTGGCCAAGCTTTCGCGCTTCGGCTATCTCCATGCGCCGCGTCAGCTCACCTTCGACCTCTTCGACGGTCGGCAGCTGAGACTTGAAGTCCGCCGGAATGAAACGCTCAAGCACATAATCGGAAACACCTATCGGCAAAGACGAAGATTCAAGGGCGTACTGCACCGTAACCCGATCCTTTTCGCGGCAGATGATCAGCCCGACCGTCTGCTGTTCGTCGGGCCTTTTCAGCTGATGGTTGACCGCGACCATATATGTGCCGATCTGCCCGATGTCGGCAGGATCAAACTTCCGCACTTTTACCTCGATGACATAATACCGCCGCTCGATGACATTATAGAACAGCATGTCAATCGCCCGCTGCGTCTCGCCGACTTGCAGCTTGTACTCCCGCCCGAGATAAGAGAAGCCCTTGCCAAGCTCCTGAAGGAACTGTTCAATGTTCTTGATCAGTTCAGTCTTCAGCTCCTCCTCGCGATACTTCTCGTCCATCGCGAGGAAGCTGAAGTCATACGGATCCTTAAGCGTCTCCTTGGCAAGGTCACTATGGGGATTGGTCAACGTCAAGTCGAAGTTCGTTTCCGACAACCCCTGCCGCAGATGGAGATTCGACGCGATGTTGTTCTCCAACATCGCGCGACTCCATCCGTTCTCGACCGTCTTACGGACATAGAACAGAGCAACCCTTTGATCCTCCTTGAACTTGTCCATAATGTGGACATGGTGGCCCCACGGGACGGCAAAGAGCATACGCGAGACATTGGGGAAGTCTTGCTCAAATTGGCGCAACTCCGTCGTTCGTGACCCCACGGCACTTATTTGCGCAACAACTTGTTGCGTAAATTCCCCACTCTCCAATTGCGCAACAGCTTGTTGCGCAATTTCCCGAGTTCCATACAACTCGGCAAACAGTCGCATATACTGAAGATTGCGCACCGAAAAACACTTCGCCTCCGGCATCCAGGCCTTCAGATCGGCACTGACGCGCTGCATGAACTTGGAACCCCACGGCTGATTCTTCTCAAGACGCACAATGTCCGCGCCGAGCGACCAGTAGAACTTCAGCATCTCGACGTTAACTGCCGTAGCGGCCTTGATCTGACTCTGCTTGTACCGTCGGGCAATCCCGCCGATCCACTCGCTATACTCTTTGTCGTTCATGATTTCCATAATCTATCAAAGCTCCTTGATGGCTATCATGGCGCACCTGCCACCTCTCGCAGTTTATCCGTTAGAGAGTAACGAAATCCAACCGCACTTTTCAAACGCCTGGCACAACTGAATCATTCCGCTCTTCTCCGCGCTAGTCATACCTTCAAACGAAAGCACGAAAACATCCTCCTTCATGTGCGCCAATTTCTTGACAAGCGGAATTGCGTGAACGCGGTTGTTGAACAACAGCCGCGCAACTCCAGCATAAGTTGCCTTCTCCTCCTTGAACTTGCATTTCAAGATCCGATATCCAAGCCCGGCAAAATAAGCGGCCAACTTTTTTGTCTTCGTCGCGTGATACCACTCATCCGATTCCAGAATCCGCCGATTACGATCTTGCATAACGGCCTCTATCCGTTGCTCAATCAAGGCCTTGGCCGCACACCAAGCATCATAGTCTGAAACATTATTAGCCATAAGCACCTCTTTTTAATCGATTGAGGTAATTGCCGACGCAACAATTATGCCAAACCGCAGACTTACGCGCAAGCGTTTTCCCGCATTTGCGGCGCCACATTTGCGGCCCATCGCCAAAGCCGGGGCCGGGACATCATGCGGAAAGTCTGCCGGGCGTGTGCCTCGGCTGGCGGAGCCGTGCCCCGCAACCCGGCGGGAAGCCGCAAAATCCCGGTGGTTTCCCGTTTGCGGCCGCCCCGCCGGGGGTAAAAAACTCGCGGTTGTGCGGCCAGGCCATTCACTGGCTGAAATCAGTCGATTTTCATGCCTCACAAGGCCGCAAACCACGAGGTTTTGCATTTACCTCTCATTTTTGAGCGGACTAATTTTGATTCTATGGTATACTATTCGACATTCGGAAGGCGAGGCTCATAGATGGAACACCATTTGTTGAAGACGAATCTGCCGGCGTCGGGGGCGGGGAAGGTCCGCCATCTTTCCGTCGCCGGCGACGGCATCGGTCCGTTTGTTCCCTGCAAGTTCAGGATGGGTGGCGCCGCTACCGCGGCGGAAGACTTGCGGAATATCAGCAAGAGAACGGGACTGCGGCGGTTCCTGCTGACGGGGCCGGGCTTTGACGAGGTGATGTATGCGCCGTTCGCCGACGACCTCTATGCGAAGATGGGCGCGGAGATGGCGGAAGTGAAGCGGCTCTTGTCCGACACCGACATCGAGCTTGGCTGGTGGTGCGCGCCGTCGATAAGGTATGTCTCCGGTTTCGCGTCGATCGAAGACGCCAGTGGCAACAAGAGCAAGGACAACAAGAAGTGTCCGCTCGATCCCGCGTTTCAGTCCGACTGGTCGGCGAAAGTGAAGTCGGTGGCCGCGGCATTTCTTCCGGCGATGATCTGCATCGAGGATGACTATACGCTCGCCTGGGGGCGGGGACTCAACGGATGCGCCTGCTTTTGTCCGCGCCATCTCGCCAGCTTCGCCTCCCGCTACGGCAAGGCGCTTACGGGACCGGAAATCGCTGCGGCTTTCGCGAATCGGACGAAGGAGAACGAACCGATCCGCCGCGCCTTTGCGGAGACGGTGCGGGCCTCGCTCGCGGAACTGGCAGGTTGTGTCCGGGCGGCGGTTGACGAGGTTGATCCGTCAATCCGCATCATGCTGTGCGAATCCGGAGCCTGCAGCGACTATGACGGCGATGCGCTGGAGACGCTGGCACATACGTTTTCCGGTCCCGGGACGCGTCCCTGTGTCCGTCCGTCGGGTGCGATCTACGGCGCGCAGACGACGCCGGCGGACATTCCTCCGGCCGTCGCCCACACGATGTTCACGCTTGAGCGGCTGCCGCGCGACATCGAGACGTTTTACGAGGCCGATCCCTATCCGCACAATCGTTTCTTCACCTCGGCGGCGCAGATGCAGTCGCTGATGGCCGGCGCGATGTTCATGGGCTCGCAGAACATCCTGTTCTATTGCCTGCAGTATCTGGACGATCCGCTGGAAGATCCCGGTTATGCCGAAGCCTACCGGTCGATGAGGCCGCGTCTGGAAACCGTCCGGTCGTTTGTCGCGGATCGGCACGCGCGTTTGGCGGGCGTTCGCGTGCTTTGGCATCCGGAGGACTCGTATCTCACGCACGGGATTGGCGGGGGACACGGCGGACAGCTGGCTGACGGCGCGTTCCTCTGCGCCAAGATGGGACTTCCCTATACGACGCGGGCCGACGCGGAGGGACCGGTGATGATGATGGGGAATGTTGCCGAAACGATGTCCGACGACGAGATTCGGCGGATCCTTTCCGGTGGCGTGTTGCTGGACGCGCCGGCCGCGGCGTTGCTGCAGCGGCGGGGCTTCGGCGCGCAGCTGGGGGCGGACGTCGAACTGGCCGATGGACGGCTTCCGGTGATCGGCGAGCGGCTCTTGCCGGCGGCGGGGCTGTCCTGCAAGGGCAGGACGGTGAATGCGTTCTACATCCTCAGCGCCGGAACGGAGGGGACGGTGACGGCCTTTGCCACGCTTCGTCCGCGAGCCGGCACGGAAGTCTGGTCGGAGTTCACGGGCGTTGGCGGAAAGCTGGTGACGCCTTCGGTTACCTACGCGACCAATTCGCTGGGCGGTCGGGTGGCGATTCTTGCGACTTCGCTGCTCGGGAACCGTTCCTCGGGACTCTACAACCTGCGCAAGCAGGAACTCTTGCGCAATCTCTTCAATCGCCTTGCGCAGGGGACGATTCCGGTGGCGGCTGTTGGAGCACCGGGCATCTGGACCCTCGCTCAGCTTGCGTCTGACGGCAAGGAGATGCTGGTGATGGTAAACAACCTGTCGGGAGACGAGCGTACGGACGTTGAATTCGACATCCATCAGGATTGGGTCGGCGCGAGCGTGTCCTGGATGGACCGGAACGGCGCCTTGAAGCCGCTGGGTTCGTTGACGAAAAGGTGGAAGGCGCCGTTGGCTCTTGGCCAGATGTCTCCTGAATTCCTGGTAGTTGAAAAGAAGCCGGCGCTGGTCTTGCGCTTCGATGACAACAAGAGTCCGCAGCAGTGGCAGGAGATTGCCGAAATCTTCGAGGCAATCGGCGGACGGTGTTCGTTCGCGGTGAATCCGGCCTGGCTGAACGAGGAACAGTGGGCCAAGCTCCGCGAGCTCTCGGCGCGCGGACACGAGATTATGGATCATACGCCGCAGCATGCGATCTTCAAGCTTGAACACGACGGAAAGGTTGACCTGTATTGTCCAGAAGTCGACC
>JAZQOA010000074.1:0-6906 GCA_045627605.1 Kiritimatiellia bacterium
CGATCCGACTTCCCTCTGCCACCGCCGGTTTTCACCCCCGGACGCATCCTGCCAGACGAAAAGCCAGTCGTCATCGAAACGCAGGCCGAAGTCACGGCGTCCAACGGCTTCTTCCAGCGGGTCGAGACAACATTGACCTTCACCGATCCCAACGGCAGACAGCATGGCGTCGCCAGCCCCGTGACCTCGCTTATCGGAGCACATCCCCGTGGAAACGAAAACCCATAATTTGCGCGTGCTCTGGCGGCTCTTCGCCGAGTTCTTCAAGATCGCGCTCTTCGTCGTGGGCGGCGGCTACGCGATCATCGTCGTGGCGGACGACGTCTTCGGCAAGAAACTCAAGTGGACGCGCGAGGGCGAACTCCTCGAGCACCTGCCGGTCTTCCAGATGGTGCCCGGTCTCATCGCCGGCAACACGGCGATCTACGTCGGGCTCAAGATGGCGGGCCGCCTCGGCGCGGCGGTGGCCCTCTCGGCGGTCGCCCTGCCCTCGCTCGCCGTCTTCACGGCCGTGGCCTGCGGCTACAACGCGCTTCCGTTGGGAAACCCGTGGATTGAAAGCGCCTTCCTTGGGCTCCGCAGCTCGCTCTTCGGCATCATCCTCGGCACCGTCGCCAAGGGATGGGCGAAAAGCGTGAAAGGCGCCTACGGCTACATTGCGCTCGGCGTCGCCACGGCGCTGCTCGTCGGCTTCGGCATCGGCACGGTGGCGGTTCTCGTCGCCGCGATGGGCGCCGGCATCGCGCTCGAATACTGCGGGCACGGCGACAAGGCGGTCCAAATCGAATCGGCCGGCATCGCGCTGGAACCGCTTTCAACCGCGCGCCGCCTGGCGCTCCTGGGAGGCGTCGCGCTCGTGGCCGCGCTCGCCACACTCCTCTACGGGCGGCTCTTCTGGTTCTTCGTCAAGTTCGGGCTCATCTGCTTCGGCGGGGGCTTCGTCCTGATCCCCGCCTACATGGACGAATTCGTCGGTCCCGACGCCCCGCTCATCCAGTTGCCCGAGGAGGAGTTCAGCAACTTGATGGCGCTCACGCAGATGACGCCCGGGCCCGTCAGCGTCAACTCCGCCACCTTCTTCGGCTACCGCATCGGCGGCATCCCCGGGGCCATCGTCGCAACGGCGGGGCTCCTTATTCCAAGCCTGCTGCTCCTCACGGCGGTGTTGACCGGACTTGAAAAATGGAAGGCCAACCGCGTCGTGCGCGGTCTTTTGCGCGGCGTGAAACCCGCGACAACCGCGCTTATGATCGCGGCGTGCCTCACCTTCGGGGGGATGTCCGCCTGGACGCGCGACGCGACCGGCGGCTTCTCGTTAAACCCCTTCGCAATCACCCTCGCCGCCTTTTCGGCCTATGCGCTCCTCAGGCGCAAGATGTCCGTGATGGCGGCGATCTTCACATGCGCGGCAATCGGCGTGGCGGCGCATGCCCTTTCAATCGCCGTCAAAGCTCCTTAGGAAACAACCATGGCAACAACACATGCGGGCACCTTCCCAAAGTCCTTTTCCTTCACCGTCGCCGACCGCGACGTCGCGGACGCCTCCCTGCCGACGCTCTTCACCGTCGAGGCCAGATACGACGGTGAAAAAGCCCCGGCAATCTCCTTCGCGCTCGGGGACGTCTTCACGTCGCTTACCTACGACTTCGGCGGCAGGGGCTTCTTCCGCCGCAACCAATGGCGCGTACCGCCCTTTGTCGTGCCGGGCTCGTCCATCGCGGTCTCCGTCGAGGTACCTGAAGGCACTTCGCTTGAAATCCGCGCCTTCGGCTTCTCCAGCCAGGCGGCCCGGCCGTCGTGGAACGGCGGGCTCCGCCTCAACGCCCACCTTGGCTTCTGGGGTTTCGCCCCCGAAAACACGATGGCGGCCTTTTCCTACGCGGCCGCCTGCGGCTATCCGGCCTGCATCTGCGTGCCCAAGGTCACGAAAGACGGCGTCTTCGTCTGCATCCACGACGACTCGATCAACCGCACGGGCCGCGACGCGGCGGGCAACAAGGCCGGCGACGAACACGTCTTCGTCCGCGACCTCACCTACGCCGAACTCCAGAAGTGGGAATTCGGCAGCTTCAAGCACCCGGTGTGGAAGGGCGAGAAAATCCCGCTCCTCGCAGACTTCTTCAGGCTCTGCTCCAAGACCGGCATGCGCCCGGTCTTCAGCACCCATCCGGCGCTCACGGGGGCGCAATGGGCGGAAGTCCGCCAAATGCTCCGCGACAACGGGCTGATGAAACGCTTCAATGTCAAGTCCTTCGACCCGAACGTACTCAAGGCCGCCTACAGGATCTTCGGGACCGACATCGAAGGCTACACGCTCGACTGCGGAGACTGGGACAACAGCAAGGAGACCTGCATCGCCACGATGGACGCCATCGGCTTCGACAAGGCGCATTGCAGGGCCGGCATCGAACTTAGCCCGGCGGCGCTGTCGCGCGAGCGAATCAAGGCCGTCACCGGGGCCGGCTACTTCGCGGCCTGCTGGGGGATGTGCCATGCGCCCGCGTCAAAATTCCGCGAAGCCATCGACATGGGCGTCACGGAGTTCACGGACGACTTCAACTGCTGCGCCGGCCTCGACTGGTAGCTTGCGCTTGCGCAATGCCGCCGTTTGCGGGAAACATCGGAATTTGGTATCTTTAGTCTGTTATCCACGGGAGCAAGACATGGCAGGAATTTTCAAGGCCTACGATATTCGGGGCGTTTACGGCAAGGACCTCACGGACGAGATGTTCTACAAGATCGCCCGCGCCTACGCGCTTTTCGCGCAAGTCAGGAAAGTGGTCATCGCAAGGGACATCCGTCCGCACTCGGAACCGCTCTTCGCGGCCTTCGCCAAAGGACTGACGGATGTCGGCGTCGATGTCGTCGACATCGGCCACGCCTCCACGCCGATGAGCTACTTTGCCAACGGCACGCTCAAGGCCGACGGCTCCGTGATGATCACGGCCTCCCACAACACCAAGGAGTGGAACGGCTGCAAGCTCTGCCGCGCCAACGCCGTGCCAATTTCAGGCGCGACCGGCATCATGGAGATCGAGAAGATGGTGGCCGAAGGCACCCTCGGGCAAGACGCCGCCGTCAAGGGCACCGTCACGAAGGTTGACGTCCTCGACGCATACGCGGCCTCGGTCCGGAAATTCGCCCGGCTTGCGCGCCCGCTCCACATCGCCTGCGACTTCGCCAACGGCATGGGCATCTGCGAGGCCCGTTCCTTCAGGGATTCGGGGCTTACCTACGACGGGCTTTTCGAAGAGTTCGACGGCTCGTTCCCCAATCACGACGCAAACCCGCTCAAGACGGAAACGCTCAGGGACCTCCAGGCGCTCGTCAAGGCAAATCCCGGGAAGTACGCCTTTGGCGTGGCCTTCGACGGCGACGCCGACCGCGCCGGCTTCATCGACGAAAAGGGCGACATCATCCCGATGGACTTCATGACGGCCCTGATCTCGCAGGACATGATTGCCTCCGCCCCCGGCGCAACCTGCTTCTACGACCTCCGCAGCTCGAAGGTCGCCGAGGAGGTCATCGCGGCGGCTGGCGGCCGGCCGATGATGTCGCGCGTCGGCCACTCCTTCATCAAGGAGCAAATGCGCCAGAACGACGCCATTTTCGCCGGCGAACTCTCCGGCCACTACTACTTCAAGGCCAACTTCACCGCCGAATCGTCGTCGATGGCGACCTTCGCCCTGGCCAACATCGTCTCGAAATCCGACAAGCCCCTCTCTGAGCTGATCGCCCCGCTCCGCAAGTATTCGCAGTCGGGCGAAATCAACTCCAAGGTCTCGCGCGACCCGAAGCAGATCCTCGCCAAGATCAAGGAACTCTACGCCGGCAAGGGCAGGGTCTTCGAACTCGACGGCGTCTCCGTAGACGCCTGGGCGACCGAAGGCTGGTGGTTCAACGTCAGGTGCTCCAACACGGAGCCCCTCGTCCGCCTCAACCTCGAGGCCCGCACCCCCGCCCTCATGGAAGCAAAACGCGACGAGGCGCTCGCCGTCATCCGGGGTTAACCTCCCGCACCCACTCTCTCCAAAAAAACAAAAACAAGGACAACACCTCATGAACGCAATCAAGGCATTCGGCGCGATTTGCGCCTTGGCACTGGGTACGGCAACGGCGGCAATGGCCATGGAGGCGTACTACGTGGTCACCACGACCGATTTTCTCGGCAACAAGTTCTTCACCGTCGCGGACAAGCAGAAGCTGGCCGAGATGAAGCTTGAGTTCAAGAAGCAGAACGCCCTCCTCCCCAAGGTCCTCAAGGAAATCCAGGACGACTTCCGCAAGAACCCCGACGCCCACTCGGGCGAGAAGTACTACGGCGGCAAGCTGAAGCCCAAGCAAATCAAGGAGTCCGCCCCCCTGCCCGCCTACGACAAGGCCCAGGAAAAAGCCGACAAAATGCAGGAGAAGGAAGACAACAAGGACCTTGAAAAGGACAATCCCAAGGGCAAGAAGAAAAAACAGCCGACCGAGGCCGAGAAGGAAAAGGCCTACGAGGAGCAGCAGAAGCAGTTTGCCATCGCGTCTTTCGCCGAGGACGTCGAGAAGATGATCAAGGACAAGCTCAAGGAAGAGGAGTCCAAGTAGGCCTTCGGCCTTGGCCGCGCCCCGCGCCATGAAAATCGCCGACTTGTCCGAGGTCGTCCCCCGGCTGAAGGCCGAGTTCGAGTCGCGACGGGCTCCGATTATGGAGCTTGTCGCCGCGCAGACATCCGACCCCTTCGCGGTGCTTCTCGGAACAATCCTCAGCGCACGCACGAAGGACGCCTGCACGGCCGGTGCCATTTCCCGGCTTCTTGCCAAGGCACCCGATCCCGACGCCCTCGACAGACTCTCCGTCGCCGAAATTGAAAAGCTCATCTTCCCGGTGGGCTTTTTCCATGTCAAGGCCCGGCACCTCAAGGCGCTCCCCGCCAAGCTTCGGGAACGTTTCGGCGGGAAACTGCCCGACACCGTCGAGGAACTCTGCGAGCTCCCCGGCGTCGGCCGCAAGACCGCCAACCTCGTCGTGGCCCTCGGCTTTTGCAAGCCGGCGATTTGCGTCGACGTACACGTCCATCGCATCTCCAACCGCTTCGGGCTGCTTAAGACCAGGACGCCGCTCGAAACCGAAATGCGGCTTAGGAAAATCCTGCCCCAGGACTATTGGATGACTTGGAACAGCTATCTCGTCGCCTTCGGGCAGACGCGTTGCCGTCCCCGCAACCCGATTTGCGACGGCTGCCCCATCCGGCAATGGTGCCAGCATGGCGCAGTTAAGAGTTAAGAGGTCAGAGGTCGGAGGCGGGAGGCGCGGGAGGCGGCCTCTTTGCACTTGCGGAATTGCGCGAGGACTCATCGCGCAACATGACAGCGCTTCGCAGAAGCGCGCGGCGGTTACGCAGGAGCGCGTCCCTGGCGCTTCCCAACTCGCAACTGCGCCTCTGGCACCCCGCCTTACTCGCGGCAGGCCAATTCAAGAATGGCCGCGACATCATCGTCGCCAAGGGGCATGAACGAGCCCAGTTTGTTGCCCTTGAGCCCGAGTTTGGCGACGAGCGCGGGGATGTCCTCGCGTTTCGCGCCAAGTTCGGCGAAGGAAAGCGGCATGCCGAGCGACTTGAGCCAGGCGCGATAACGGCGGAGCCCCTCCCGGGCCGCGGAAAGATCGTCGGCGTCGGCCACGTCGAAGACGCGCCGCGCAAACCGCGCGAAGCGCGCGACATCGGCTTTCATCACGTATTCCATCCAGGCGGGCATCACAACGGCCAGCCCCGCGCCATGGGCGCAGTCGTAGAGCGCCGAGAGTTCGTGCTCGATCCCGTGGCTGGCCCAGTCCTGCGCGCGCCCCACGCCGCAAACGTTGTTGTGGGCGACAGTCCCGGCCCACATGATGTTCGCCCGCGCATCGTAATCCACGGGGTTGGCCATGACCTTGGGTCCTTCCGCGACAACGGTGCGCATGACGGCCTCGCAGAGGGCGTCCGTGATCTCGACGCCTTTCGTCGGCGTGAAATAGCGCTCAACGACGTGGGCGAAGATGTCCGTCAGCCCGCAGGCCGTCTGGTAAGGTGGCAGCGTGAAGGTGAACTCCGGGTTGAGCACGGCGAATTTCGGCCGCAGGGCGTCGCCGGTCGCGCCACGCTTAAACATGCCGGGTTCCAAATTGACAATGCTGTTGGCCGAGCCTTCGCTGCCGGCCGCGGCAATGGTCAGGACAACGCCAACGGGAAGTGCCGCCGGCACGGGCGGCTGGTTCTTGACGTCCTTGCCAAAGTAGTAGTCGGCGAAATCGCCGTCGTAGAGGGTGCCGAAGGCTATGGCCTTGGCCGAGTCGATCACACTGCCGCCGCCAACGGCGAGGATGAAGTCGATTTTCTCACGGCGGCAAAGGGCGATGCCCTCGCGGACAAGTCCGCTTCGCGGATTGGGCTTCACGCCGCCCAACTCGAGGAACTCGATTCCGGCAGACTTGAGCGACGCCACCACGGCGTCGTAAACGCCGTTGCGCCTGATGCTGCCGCCCCCGTAGTGGAGAAGGGCCTTCATTCCTCCAAAGGTCTTGACAAGCTCACCCGTCCGGGCTTCCGCCCCGCGGCCAAACGCAAACTTCGTCGGCGAGTAAAAATCAAAGTTGTTCATCGTGCACGTATTTTAGCAGTTTTGGACGAAAAAAACATGCGTCGATACCCAAAGACGGCAAGGGACGTCCTACAGCCTCCTCCACGGCAGCGATTGGAGAAGCCGCCTTGCCCTTGCGTCATCCGCCTCGGCCTTTTTCACCAGGTCGTATTCCAGCGCCTCGGGATAGATCTCGTGGGTGATGCGGAGCCACAGCGATTCGTCGAGGGACATCGGCACGGCGGCCTCCAGCTTTTCAAAGCAGATGCCAAGCGGCGGCCAAATGGAAATCAGCGCCTCGGC
>JAZQOA010000075.1:0-14213 GCA_045627605.1 Kiritimatiellia bacterium
GCGTCGGCGAAGTCCGGCGGCGGCAACGCGGGCAGGCGCGTCTTCCCCGCAAGGGCGGGAAAGGCCAGCATCAGGGCGGCGAAAACAGCACGGAGTTTCATAATGTAATTCTACCACAAATTCGCCCCCGTGCGCGGCACCCCATCAGAACTTGTCGCTTTTGCGGGCGTTGCACATCATCAAGAAGAAAATCCAACAAATTGATGTTCAGGATCCCGTTTTCGTCGAGCCATTTCATGCCGGGAAACTCCATTCAAAACTTCTGCCGCTTGGGGCAAAAGCGCATTCACCACATCCCTGCGCAAAGGCACGGCAAACTCAATAGACATCAAGGTCCGACAATGGGCAAGACTTACTTTTCCCCGCCGTGGTCGAAGGCGCGGACTTCGCGCGGCATACGGCCGAAGAGCAACCCCTGGATGAAGCGCGCGCCATACCACAGGTGCGTGAGTACCGTGCCAAGCCAGACCGCAAGCCAGTCGAGCAGGCGGACGTGGAACGAGCACGCGAGTGTCGCAAGGCCGTAGAAGGCGAGGACGCCGAAGTAAACGGGCTTCAAGACGGGCAGCCAAATGACGGCGGGGACGCCGAGCACCACGCCCAGCACGAAGAGCGACGGCACCATGTAGGAGAAGCGCAGCGACGTCTGGGGGAAGACGCGCGCAAAGAAGCCGCGGTGCATCGCGTAGCGCCCGATCTGCCGGAGATGCGGCAGGAAGAGCGGGCGGCGGTGATGGACGACGATCGCGAAGGGATCGTAGACGATCCTGAGGTTTTTCCGCACGACGTCGAGGCACAGGATCGTGTCCTCGCCGGGCCAGTAGCGGGTGTTGTAGCCGCCGATCTCCCGGAGGACGGAGGTGCGCACGAGAAGGTTGCAGCTGGGGAGGTCGTCGACGTAGCGGAGCCGCTCGGAGACGTAGCGGTAGCGGCAGTTGCCGGAGACCAGCGGCGAGGCGTAGACTTCGCCGCCGAGATACGCCAGGCGCGAGTCGCCGGGGGGCGTGATGGCCGGTCCGCCCGCCGCGCCGACGTCGCCGCGCGAGAAGTGCCGCACCGCCTGGGCGAGCCACTGCGGCTGCGGCGAGGCGTCGTCGTCGAGGAAGGCGACGATGTCGCCGGCCGCCTCGCGAATGCCGAGGTTGCGCTTCTCGGCGGGCCGGACGCGGCCCGACGGGAGAATGCGCACGAAGGACGGCCACGAGGCGTCGCGGGCAAAGTGCTCGTCGGGGACGACGAGGACTTCGTGCGGCGGGAAGGTCTGCCGCGAAAGGCCGTCGATGGCCTCGTCGAGATAGGTCGAAGGCCCCGGGCAGGCAATGACGACGGAGACTTTGGGAGGCGGGTCGGAGATTTCCGACAGCTCGACGTTCTGGTAGTAGTGGATGAGCTTCAGGCGGTAGAAGATGGCGAACGTATCGGTCAGCACCGACTTGACGCTTGCGAACGAGAGCGCGCCGATCTTATCGCCGAACTCCATTTTGATCGGCGCCTCGCACACCTTGAAGCCCGCGCCGTAGGCGATGGAGAGGAGCTCAAGATCAAAGGCGAAGCGCTTGACCAGCATGCGGTCGAACGACCACTGGAGCGCCTCGCGGCGGAAAAGCTTCATGCTCGTCTGCGTGTCCGTCGCCGGGAGCCCGATGAGGAAGCGGACAAGCCCGTAGTAGACGCGGCTCGCGACGCGGCGCAAAAAGGGGTAGTCGATGACGGATTCGGGATGGCGCTTGGAGCCGATGACGATGTCCGCCGCAGCCGCCTCCATGATTTCGAAGTAGCGTGGAAGCATTTCCGGGGCGAGGTCGAGGTCGGCGTCGAGAAGCAGCACGAAGTCGCCTTTCGACGCCTTGAAGCCCTGTCGGAGGGCGTTTCCCTTGCCCGCGTTGGCGGCGAGGAAGACGGGCAGGACGGAGGGCAGGGCCTCCGCCACGGAGCGAATCGCGTCGGCTGTTCCGTCACCGCTGCCGTCGTCGACGGGGATGATCTCGTAGGGGAAGCCGAGCGGCGCGAGGACGGCGTCGACGCGGCGGATGTTGTCCGCGATGATCGGCGCCAGCCTGAAGGCCGGCATGACGACGCTAAGGAGATTCGGCTTCATTTCCCGTGCAGGCGGAAGGTTGCGGCGTTAATCAATGGCGATGATCGAGTCCTTCTCCGTGTAGGACTCGCTCTTGTAGGTGCGCAAGTCGTTCAGTTCGCGAAGGAGGTCGCCAATGCGCTCCGCGGCCTCAAGCGAAAGCGAGATGAGCTCGGTGCGCGTGGGGTCGTCGGCGGGCAAGTCCTTGAGCAACTCGAGGCTGTTGAGGATCACGGTGCTGGGCTGGCCAAGGTGGTGGCAGACCGTGCCGATACTCTCCATCATCACCTGGTTGCGCTCGACGGTGCGCTCCGCCTCCTCGGCGCGGAGACGGTCCGTGATGTCGCGGATGAAGAAGCAAAGGTGCGGGGAGACGCCCGCGGCGGAACGGTAGACCGCGATGTCCGCCGGGAAAAAGGCGCCCGTGATACTGTGGCACCAGGCGCTGATGCGGATGAAACGCTCCGACTCAAGCGTCTCGTGCACCGTGGCGATCGTGCCGGCGTCGGCGCCGGAGATCAGCGAGAGGATGTTGACGCCGATCAGCGTGCCGGCCTCGGCGTAGAGGAATTCGCGGGCGCGGATGTTGTCGAAGAGAATCGTGCCCTCGCTGTCGGTGATCACCGTGGCGTCGTAGGCGTTCTGGAAGAGGTTGACAAGTTCCTCGGCGGTCAGCGTGGCGCGGGTGCCGTCCGACGACGCGGCCGCGCCGGAAAATGTTCCCGAAAGGTCGGCGGCGTCCGGCAGGATGTCGAGGCGCATCGTGCGGCTCATGCGCGGCGAGGTGACGGCCTCGCGCGAATCGGCGGCCGCCGTGGCGCTCTGAAGCGGAATTGCCCTGTTTATGCCGTGGTCCATGCTGGCTCCTCCTTGCTTTTCAAAGAATTTCGGATTTGTGGCCGCGGCCCATGAGCGACTGGACGGCGTCGCGCGGCGAAACGCCCTCGTCGCAGAACTTGTGCACCAGCGAGCAGATCGGCATCTCGACGTCGAGGCTTCCCGCCATTTCGTGCACGATGTGCGAATTCCACACGCCTTCGGCGACCATCTGCATGCCCGCCGTGATGTCGGCGATTTTCCCGCCCTTCCCGAGCTTTTCGCCGACCGCGTGGTTTCGGCTGTGGCGGCTCGTGCAGGTGACGACAAGGTCGCCGATTCCGCTCAGGCCCGAGAACGTGTCGGCGCGTGCGCCGAGCGCGACGCCGAAGCGCGTCATCTCGCGCAACCCCCGCGCAATCAGCGCGGCGCGGGAATTGTCGCCGAAGCCCATGCCGTCCGACACGCCGACGGCGACCGCAATGACGTTCTTCACCGCGCCGCCGATTTCCGCGCCCAGCGGATCCGTCCCGGTATAGACCCGGAAGAACGGCCCCGAGAAAATCTTCTGCACCGTCTCGGCGCGCACGAGGTCCTCGCAGGCCGCGACGACACACGTCGGCAATCCGCGCGCGACCTCCTCGGCGTGGCTCGGCCCGGAAAGCACCACCACGTGGCCGACGCCCAGGATGTCGCGGGCGAGCGTGCTCATGCGGCAGTGGCGCTCCTCGTCGAAGCCTTTCGTGACGGAGACGACGAGGCTGCCGCCGCCGACAACGCCGCGGAACTTTTCGCAGACCGAGGCGTAGTATTTCGACGGCGCGGCGATGACGACGCATTCGGCGCCGGCCGCCGCTTCGGCAGGATCCGCCACGAGGCGGAGCGAGGGCGGCAACTTGACGCCGGGCAGATAGCGCACGTTCTCCCCGGCGCGGCGCATCTCGTCGATGTAGTCGGGGAAGGCGCCCCAAAGCGCAACATCATGGCCGTAGCCTTTGAGCATCAGCGCGAGCGCCGTTCCCCAGCCGCCGTTTCCCGCAATCGCAATCTTCATGTCGCAAGCCTTTCGCGGACGCTACCGTCCTGCCGCGCTTTTCTCCCCGCGCCTAAATGAAAAACGGTTTTCCGTGCCTTTCAGCAAACGGGAGATGTTCGCATGGTGGCGGACGACAACCACAAGGCCCAAAAGCGACAGCAGCGCGGGGATCGCCACGGGGCCCGAAACGGCAAAGGGGTTCACCCAGACAAGTGCGCCCAGCACGACGGCGGCAGAAATCGACGCCAGCGAGACGTAGCGCGACGAGACAAAGACGACGATCCACGCGAGAACGGCCATCCCAACGGCCGCCGGCGCCACGGCGACCAGCATGCCGGCGCTGGTGGCGACGCCCTTTCCGCCCCTGAACCCCAGCCACACCGGCCAGTTGTGGCCCGCGACGGCCGCAAGGCCGCCGGCCAGGCGGAGCAGCGCGGGGTCGGCGACGCCGCCCAACGCAAGCGAGGCGAGCCACGGGACGAGTGCCGCGCCGGCGACGCCCTTGCCGAAGTCCAGCAGGAACGCCATGACGCCCCAGGGCTTGCCAACGGTGCGGAAGACATTTGTCGCCCCGATGTTTTTCGAGCCGACGGTCCGGACGTCCACCCCGCGGGCAAGCCCCACAAGAAGGCCGAACGGCACGGATCCAAGAAGATAGGCGACGACTATGACCACCGCGTAAATCATTTTCCACCCTCCTTTTCACTTTCAACCTGAATGACGAGCAACTCGGGAATGACGACTTCCGGAAGCCCCTGTTCGCGCAAGTGCGGATTCACCGTCTCAAGGTAGTCCTCGGCCTTTTCGCGGCCTTCGCGCCGGAAGAGGCGCATCATCTCCAGGCGGACGTCCTCCACCATCGCGGCCTGCTCAGTCGAAGCCGCGGCCATGTCGCGGAGGAACTGGTTGTAGGTGCCGCCCGCGGCGATGAAGGCCAGCGCATCGGTTTTCGCGGCCGCGGCCCGCTCCTTCGCGGCGACGGTGTCGTCGTCGTCGTCGTCGTAGATTTCGACCGGCCGCTTGAGATAGGCCATGATCTCCTCGTCGGGAAGATTGACGCGGGGCGGCAACGCGAATTCGGTGCCGGGCTTGGAGGCGACCGCCAGCAAGTTCTCGACCGGGTTGTCGAAATATTCCTTCCCCTTGATTCCGGCGTAAACGACCTTTTGGGGCGCGTCTTTTGCGGCGTCCGCCAGGGGTTCCCCCATGCCGGCGCCTGTCGCCGCGGGAAGGGCGTCGCCCGCGATTTCCACATCCGGTTCTTCAAAGGCGTCCGCGGCAGCTTCCGCCGGCGCGGGGGGTGGGGTTTCCGGCCGTTTTCCCGAATGCGGGACCACCGGTTGCCCTACCGCCGACCGGGCTTTCCCGGCCTCCGCCGCCGGGGCCTTTTCAGAGGGCCGCGTAAACAACGAAGACAAAAACGCCACCAGCGCCACAACAAAGGCGATCGCCGACAACACCGTCGGCAGGGACACCGTCCGCGACCTTGGGTTGCGAGACGAGGTTGTGACAACGCGGGGCATTTCGAAATCCGTTTTCCAAGCCCCTACCGCTTGACACGGCCCGAGGCGTTGCCGCCGACGAGCCCCATGACGTCGTCAAACGAGGAGTAGTTGAAATCGCCGGGGATCGTGTGCTTCAGGGCCGACGCCGCCACCGCGAACTTGATTTGCTCCTGCGGGTCGTCGGTTTTCGTGGCGGAGAAAAGGAGCCCGGCGCAAAAGGAATCGCCGCCGCCAAAGCGATCCACGATGTTGCGGATTTCGTAGGGCGAGTAGGCGCCGTCCGACGCAAGCGGGGCGAAGAAGGCCTTGCGCGCGGCGCAATCGTAGAGCATCCCGCCCCAGTTGTTGTGGTCGGCGGAAAAGCTCTCGCGCAGCGTGATCGCGATTTTCGAGGCCTTCGGGAACTTCGCGGCAAGCTTCGCGGCAACCTCGGTGTAGCCGGCGATGTTCAGCTTCCCGCCGTAGATGTCGGTGCCGGTGGCCTTGATGCCGAAGACATCGGAGGCGTCCTCCTCGTTGCCGACGATGACGTCGGCCAACGCGACAATCGGCTCCATGCAGCGCGCGGCGAGGACGTTCTTGGGCGTTCCGGGCTCCCAGTTCCAGAGCTTCTTGCGGTAGTTGAGGTCGACCGAGATCGAGATTCCCTTCCCCGCGGCTTTGAGCGCAAGCGCGAGCGTCGATTCAAAGGCGTTTCGCGAAAGCGACGGCGTGATGCCGGTGAGGTGGAGGTTGGTCACGCCTTCGAGCATCGCATCGAAGTCGTAGTCGCCGGGACCGAGCAGGGAGGCCGAAGAACCGTCGCGGTCATAGACGACATTGGAGCCGCGCATATTGGAGCCATGCTCGGCGTAGTAAATGCCCATGCGCCCGGTCTTGGCCCAGGTGATGCGCGAGACATCGACGCCCGCGGCGGCGAGGTCGGCCGCAAGCGCCTTCGTTATGGGATTGGAAGGAAGCGCCGTGAGATAGCGGCTTGTCCCGCCAAGTTGCGCAATGGAGACGCAGACATTTGCCTCGCCCCCGCCGAAAGTCGCGTCAAGCTCGCCCGGCAACGCCTGGGCAAAACGCTTCCTGCCCTGCGGGCAGAGCCGCAGCATGATTTCGCCAAAACCTGCAAAAACCTTGTCCATGTTCTAATTCCCTTTTCAAATACTCTACCAAATATCGGGGCACGTGGCGAGAGGAGGCAGGGCGGGAAGGGGCGTCCGAGGCGCAGTTGCGAGTTGAGAATGGCGAGTTTTCACTTCCCCAGCCGCTTCTTGATCAGCGAGATGTAAAACGCGGCGTTTGCCTTGTCGGCGTGCTGGGCCCTTGCGTGGTATTCCTCAAGGACGGCAAGGGCCTCCTCGTCGCGGCCGAGCGCATGGAGCGCCTGGGCGTGGCGCAACTTTTGCGCCATGGCTAGTTTCTGGACTTGCGCGTAGCATCCGGCGGCCTTCGCGTAGTCGCCAAGGAAAAACGCCGCGTCGCCATGCTGGGCGTCGGTCGCGGCAAAGGTTTCCGCCAAGGCGTAGTCTTTCATCGCCACGGCAAGGTCAAACTTCACCTGGGCGGTGTCGGCATACGGGAGCGCCTTGCGGAGCGTGGCGGGGTCCGGCTCGGTCATGTAGCGCTTCGCGATCTCGCGGTAGAAGGCGACGAGGTGGCGGCGCGTGGAAGCGGCGGCGAAGCGATTGGTGTCCGCCAGGCAGCCGAGAAGGAACGTCTCGGCCTCGCCGTCGCGCGCCATGGCGACAAGCGCCTTCCATTTCCGCCCCGCCATTTCATCCGCGAAGACGGCGGCGGTCCCGCCGGACATCGCGACCTTGTCCGCGAGCCCGCGTTCGGCGAGGGCCAGCACATGCTCGCTTGAAAACTCCTCGCTGAGATTCCAGAGGTCGGAGCGCCAGGCGCTGGCAAAGCGGGAGTCGGTGAGCTTCAGGGCGTCGGCATAGTACTTTGCGCGGGCGACGGGATTCGTGGCGCCAGGGGTCTTTTCAAGTGCCGCGAGGGCGTCGCGCTCAAAGTTGAAGGCGTCATTGAAGCGGCGCCACTGGTTGCGGCGGTACTGGGCGTAGTCGCGCAGGAGATCGAGCATCGCGACGGGATCGACGCCGGGCGCAGTGGCGGCCGCCTCCATGGCCTTGAGATGCTTCTCCGGTTCGTCGTCCTTCGCGAGCCTGAAGGCGAGCTGCTCCTTCCGATAGGCCAGCTTCGCCTTTTCGGTAGCCGACTTCGCCTCGGCGATTCTTGTGCCGAGGCCCGCGTATTCAGCCTCGAGTTTGTCGAGGTCCGCCTCGGAGCGCACGCTGACCTTGCGCGAGGGGACGTCGTCGCCGGCGCAGGTGTAGTCTGCCGTTTTTTCGCCTGCGGAAGCCCCGCCGAGCTTGCGCACCAGATATTCCCGGTAGGCTTCCTCGACGTCGTAGCGGTAGTTGAAGAGCAACTGCGACGCCTTCTTGTAGAAGGCGATCTGCTCGTCGCCCTCCATCTCGGCGAAACGCGAAAGCCCAGGGCCGAGCGCGGAACAGGCCGCGCGAAGGCGGGCGAGCTCGGGGCGGAAACCGGGATCCTCGGCGTAGTTCACGAAGGAACGCGGATGCTCGGCAAGTTCCTCGCGGTAGTAGAGGTTGGTGTTGACGTCGGCATAGGGGAGGCCGTTGCCGACGTTGTAGCGGTAGTCGCGCTCGGAGGCACGGAAGACTTTCCAACCCTCCTTCAGCACGTGCGCCATGATCGCGGTCTTCTGCCCGGGCGTGAACTCGGGGAAGCGGATGTAGCCCGCCTGGCTCGGGGCGTGGACCTTGCCGCCCCACGTCTGCCCGCCGCCGGGCGCCCAGCGGATCGCCGAGAAGCGCCAGAAGTTGTCCTTCTTGCCGGCGTCGACGAAAGGCAGGTAGTCGAACATCCCCTCCCAGGCGTAGGTGAGGCGCAGCATCACGCCGTTGGGGAGCTCATGCTCCTCGAACGTCGTGTAGGGAAGCAGGGTGCGGAAATCGCGGTCCGCCTCAAGCCAGGGGAACTCCTCAAGCTTGAAGCCGTCGTAGTACATGTGGTAGTGGTGGCGGATCTTCCCGGTGTCGGCGTCGCCGGGGCAGATGAAGAACTCCGCGAAGGGCGACGGGAAGTCGCCGCTCGTCGCGTAGCCATTGGTCATCGAAGGTTCGCCGCAGAAAAGCAGCGCGGTGAGGCCGCGCGAATCCATTGAGAAGGCAATAGCCGTCGGCCGGGCGCCGGCGACGGATTTTCCACCCGTCACGTCGCGCTGGAGCTGCGGGTCGGTCCAGAGATCCCCGGCCGCGTCGCCGTAGGGGCGGAAACCGAAGTTCCAGCGCCCGGGGTTGGCCTTCATGAAGGCGCCAAAATCCGCCGGCAGCGGTTCGAAGACGATGTCGGCGATGTTTTTTGCGTTGTCCGCCGCAAAAGCCGCGGCGGCGGAAACGGCGGCGGCAAGCGCCAGGGCTAAACAGCGGTTCATTACTTGGCCTCCTTCGCGACGAGGTTCTGAAGAGTCAGGATTCGGTCCGCGACGGCGGCGCGGAGCATGTCGAGGTCAACGGTGTTTTCGTCGATCTTCGCGAGCCAGATGAGCTGGCGGCGCGCTTCCCGCCGAAGCGTCTCGTTTGGGGAGTCGCGGTACTTGACGGCGAGTTTTTTCAGCGCCGTGAAGTAGCGGACGTCGTTCATCGCCTCGCGCATGCCGTCGTAGGCGAGCTTCCAGATGAAGCGGTCCTGCGTGGGCAGGCACATCTCGAAGTTGCGGTAGGGCCCGATTTCGGGGTTGACATCGCAGAACTCGTGGAACGGCCAGTATTCGCGGTAGCATTCGTGGAGCATGTCGCCGGCAAAGCCGTTCTTGTACATCGTGACGCCGACGCGGCGGCGGAAGAACTCGGGGTTCTCGCTCGACGGGAAGGGATAGGCGTAGTTGATGAGCTCGCCGCCGGCCTCGCCCCAGATGCGCGCGTACTTGTCGCGGATGGTCGTCGTCGCCGTGCCGTCGAGCACGTCGCCCGCGATGCCCACGGTCTCGTCGTTCATCACGTGGGAGTAGACCGTGAAGCCGGCCTTGCGCGCCATCTCGGCGCGGCCCTCCTGCTCCTTGACGAGGTTGTTGTAGCTCGCCGTCTCGGAGTAGAAGAGGATGAAGTCCTCGGGGCGCTTGGCGAAAGTCTCGCGGCGGTAGGCGAGGGCCGCCTCGAGGCCGCGCATGATGTAGCGCTCGGCGGCGGCCTTGTCGGCCTGCGAGAGGGTCGCGACATCGCGCCCGGGATAGAGCCCGCGCCAATCGGGAATGGAGCCGGTGAACTCGCTGAAGAGGCGGTCGGGGTCGCCAAAGCCGGCTTCGCGGGCGAGCTTGACGTGGTCGGGCGTGTCCCACATGTTGGAGGTGTGGAACATCCCGTGCGAGCGGATCTGCCTCATCGTGTCAAGTGCGCAGGCGCGGCGCGCCTCCAGCGTCGGGCCAAGGGCGGAGGGGAACGAGTTGTTGAGCGAGATGTAGCTTTTGCCAAGGTCGTTGTAGGGCGAGCCCTGCTCGGGGAGGTCAATGGGCAGGATCTCGAGCTTCACCGGCACGCGGCCCGCGCCGACAAGCTCGACGAAGCCGGTGTAGAGGCCGGGGGCCTGGCCTTTCGGCACGGTGAAGGTGACGAGGAACTGCTGGTTGCGGCCCCACTCCCCGATTTCAAGCGGCTGAAGGACGCGGGCGTCGTGGAAGGGCACGCGGCCCGACCACCGCTCGTTGTCGACGTCGGGCGACGAGACGTCGACATACCGCGGGCCCTCCGGGTAGTCGAGGCGGATGTAGTTGCGCTTGAGGACCTCGTCGACCTTGATGGCCGCGTCGTCGTACATCAGGAGGTCGGGGGTGAGGTTGCGCTGGCGGTTGTCGCCGTGGTAGGTGAGCCAGGCGCCGCCCGCGCGGTACCAGCGCTTGACCAGCTTGACGTCGACGCAGTCCTTCGGGAAGACGGCGCCGGAAGACGACTTGAGATCCCCGGTCTTCGCGCCGCCGATCCTGAGCGGCGCCTTCAGGGCGAAGACGAGGAGCGAGCCCGCGACCTGCTGGTCGGCGCAGGCGAAAAGCTCGAGCCCCGCCCCGAGCCTGCCGCGCCTCGGGAGGTCGTAGGGGAGGAAGATTTCCTGGGAATAGGGCGGCACGACGTAGATCGCGGCGGGGCCTTTCACGTCCTTGAAGGCCTGGCGCTTCGCCTCGTCGCGGATCTTGTCCTTGGCCTCGGCCACCGTTTCGCGCGAACCGTCGCGGACGGGCAGGAGCTGTTCGGACTCGAGTTCGCAGGCATAGACAAGGAGGTCGCGGACGCCCTGCGCCGCGGAGACCTTCCCGCCCTTGAGCCACGGGATGATCTTGCAGTCGTTTTCGTATTCGAAGGCCCCGTCCATGTAGAGGGAGACGCGGCGGCGCTGCTTGGAGAAGGAAGTCTCGACATGGTGCCACTCGCCCTTTTTCACACGCGACGCCGTCGTGCAGGCGAAGTCGCCGGCGAGATCGGTCGGCTGCGCGAAGTACGTCACCGTCACGCGGCCGTCGGCCTCCGCCGAGACGGAGAAGGGCCCGCAGTCAAGTTTGGGCGACGGCAACTTGTCGAACTTCACGTAGAAGGCGGCGGAGACTTCGCTTCCGTCGATGGCGGCCGCCGGCGTGGCCGGAAGGGCAAGCGCACAGGCCGCCGACAACGCGACGGCAAGGGCGGCGGCAATTTTAAGCATGGGAGTCATCATGGATTTCCTTTCGTCCAGGGAGATTGGGGGAACGCGGCGTCGCGATGCGCTACGTGCGCCAATAGTAAAGCACTTCGCCGCTGACGTGGATGCCCAGGCGCTGGAACCCGCAGTTCTCGTAGAGGCGCTGGCCCCGGATATTGGCGACATGCGTGGTGAGCATGACGCCGCCCTTGCCGTTCTCCTTCGCCCAGTCCTTCGCCAAGGCAATCAGGCGGCGGCCCAGGTGGCGGCCTTTCATCTCCTCGGCGATGGCGATGCCCAGCCAGGGAATGCCGGTATCCACGAAGGTCAGGAAGACATAGCCGGCGACGCGGCCATCCGCCTCGGCAATCCAGTGGACGGACACCTCGTCGGAAGTGCCCGCCATCGACGCGCGCATGAACTTGCGGTTCCAGTCGCCATGGTTGAAGAAGGCGCGGGTCTCCCCGCCCATCTGGTCGAAGAACGCCTCAAGCAAGGCGAGATCGGCGGCGTCATGCTCGCGGACGCGCCTAAAGATAAAGTCATTTTCCATAAAACTGCGGCAAAACTCCTTGAAGTCAATGTTAGCACATTCCATGCCATGCCTTGACCTGATAGCTTCAGAACTCCAGCAGATCCACCAGCGAGGTGAAGAAATCCCTCGTCCAAAGATCCAACGACGAACGATCATAGGCATAGACAAAACGACGAACGTCATCCCGCGCAGCGTTCCAGTCCATTCGTTCAATGACCGACAAAAGCTCGCGCCGAATCCAACGCCCGTCTGCCGAGACCCGTTGACCCGCCCATGGTCCCTGCTGATCCAGGGCGGCGGAAAGGAGGGCGCAATTGGCCTTTGCCCGGACGCTCGCGTACCAGATCAAGTCAAACCAATCCCGTCCCTTGACATAGGGTCGGCACAAAAGCGCATGAAGCTTGCCGGCAAAGGAACTCGAACGGTCAAAACACCGAACGCTCGCCGGATAGGGGAAAAGTACGGTTTGCGCCAGGTAACCGGTACCAGACGGGGGATTGGCATCCACCTCCAGTTTGATCAGCGTCTTGGCCGGAGTCCCCCAAGACCCCTTTCCGCCAACGTAATGAAGTTCCAGAAGCCGAACAAGCGAATTTTCCTTCAGGAACCTTTTTTTAACGGCACTCTCAGCCTTGGACTTGTCCTTGACCTCCAACTCTACGCCGACAGACTCCAGCTCCTTCGCCACCTTATCCAGATAGCCCTTCAGGGAAAATTTCAAATCTGGCGCAACCAAGGCAAAGTCAAGGTCTTCCGAATAACGTCTGATTCCCTCGAAAATTCTCAGTTGCGTTCCGCCATGAAAAGCCGCCTTCGTGAAGAAATCCGTCCGCGCAAGACCAGCCAGGATCAACTCCTGCAAGATCTCGCGGATGGCGTTTAGCTCCTCTTCCCCACTGCCGCAGTCATATTCTTCCAATCGCCGCTGAATCAGTTCAATTGATTTCATTTGCCAAGTTCCTTTCTGAGGCCCGCGAGAAATTTTCTCGCCCGAGCCGATTTGTAGACGCCGTCCAGCTCGTCGAAATCCCTGCATTCAAGCGTTTCAAGATTGTCGATGTCTATTCGCAAACTTTTCTCAAGGGGTTCGACGCCTTCCCAGTCCAATCTGCGCGAAGCCACATAATCAGCCATTGCCTTCAGCGGTTTGGCCATGTAGAACGACCCCTGTCCGGGTCGATCTCCGACAACCCGTTCGACCCCCGCCAGCAAGGGCAACTGCCGAACCTGAACATAATCAAAGAAACCAATCGGCGTTTCAAAAGTTCGCGCACGATCAAGCGAAATCGACGAAACGGAATGAACCGCTTCGGGAATCCACCCATGAAAGCTCAAAGCCGTCTCCAGACTGATGTAACTCGGCCCGTAAATCAAGTTCGCCAGCAAATTGCGACTCACCCCAACTGGGTTATGCCGCCGGGACAGGCAATAAAGGCCGCGGCGAATCAACAGGACATCCCCCGCCTGTGCCGCCCGCATAATCTTGCAGCGAACCGAATTCCGTGTTCCACCCAGCCAAATCAGAGCATCCGAATAGGTAAAAACACCTGTTCGGGAAAATTCACGAGCTTTCTCGACCAATAAATTCATGTCAAGATAATATCATATCGTGACATTATCTTGCAATGGTTCCCTTCGCTCATCCAAACTTGCGCTCGGCGCGCCGTTTGTGATATAATCAAATCTGTAATGATTACAGACATCCCAAAGCGACTCTCCGACAGCGGAATCCTGCCGACGCCCCAGCGCCTGGCGGTTTACCGGTCGCTGCTCTCGCGGCGGGATCATCCAGGCGTCGACGCGGTCTTCGCGGACCTCCGCAAGGAGTTGCCGACCCTCTCGAAGACGACGGTCTACTCGGCGATGCAGCGGCTGGCGGAGAAAGGGCTCATCCTGACCCTCCACGGCGACGGGGACGAAGTGCGCTACGACGGCTTCACGGAATTCCACGCGCACTTCCGCTGCCGTGCCTGCGGGAAGGTCTTCGACGTGATGCTTGAAAAGCCCCATCGCAAGCCCTTCGCGAAATTGCCGGAGGGATTTGCCGCGGAGGGCGAGGAACTGACTTATCACGGACTTTGTCCGGCTTGCAAAAACAAGAACAACCAACAAGGAAAGGAAAACTGAAATGGCGAAGTGGGTTTGCCCCGTGTGCGGGTATGTGCATGAAGGCGATGCGGCTCCGGAGAAGTGCCCCCAGTGCGGGGTGCCGGGCGCGAAATTCAAGAAGGAGGAGCCCGGCAAGACCGGTTACGCGTGCGAGCACGTGATCGGCGACGGCAAGGTCGCGGACGCTGAGGTCACGCAGGGTCTCAAGGACCACTTCAACGGCGAATGCTGCGAAGTCGGCATGTATCTCGCGATGTCGCGCCAGGCGGACCGCGAGGGCTATCCGGAGATCGCGGAGGCGTTCAAGCGCTATGCGTTCGAGGAGGCCGAGCATGCGCTCAAGTTCGCCGAGCTTCTCGGAGAGGTCGTCACGAACCCGACGAAGAAGAACCTCGAGATGCGCAAGGATGCCGAAGCCGGCGCCTGCGCGGCGAAACTCGAGAT
>JAZQOA010000076.1:0-23014 GCA_045627605.1 Kiritimatiellia bacterium
TCCTCGGGACGCGCGCCCTCGCCGACGAGGCCGCGCTGCGACGCCTTGTCGCGCTCTACGGCGGCGAGAAGATCGCCGTCGGCATCGACGCCCGCGGCGGACTCGTCCAGGTCAAGGGCTGGGTCGAGACCTCCGGCACCCTGGCGACGGATCTCGCCCGGCGCGTCTCCGACATCGGCGTCGGCACAATCATCTACACCGACACCGCCACCGACGGCATGCTCACCGGCCCCAATCTCGAGGCGATGGACCGCATCTGCGAGGCGGCCTCCTGCGGCGTCGTCGCCTCCGGCGGCATTTCCTCCGCGGCCAACATCCGCGCCCTCGCGGCGCTCGGCCGCAAGAACCTCGTCGGCGCAATCGTCGGCAAGGCGCTCTACGAAGGCAAGGCCACCATCGCCGACCTCACACTCGCCGCAGGGGCATAGCTTGAAAAACCGCGGCCGGCAGCAGTCGATTGCAATCGGTCTCAAACCTCACAACTTCCCACTCTAAACTCTCCACTCCCAACAAAAGGACCACCATGTACCTGACAGGTTTCGCCGACGAAGCGGCAACGGATATCGACGGCCAGATCAAGGCCATCAAGGAACTCGGCTGGAGCAACATCGAAAGCCGCAATATCGGCGGCGTCAACATCCACGACCTCCCCGACGCCGAATTCGACGTCGTGGCCGGCAAACTCGCCGACGCGGGCATCTCCATCAACTGCTTCGGTTCCGCGATCGCCAACTGGGCCAAGAACATCCAGGCGCCCTTCGACGAGGACCTCGCGGCGGCGAAGCGCGCCATTCCGCGCATGCAGCGGCTGGGCACCAGGCTCATCCGCGTCATGAGCTACCCGCCGATCAAGGACAGGCCAATGGACGACCAAATGGCCGAGGAGCGCTTCGCCCGCCTCCGCACCCTCACCAAGCTCTTCCTCGACGCCGGCATCCAGATCGTCCACGAGAACTGCATGAACTACGGCGGCCAGGGCTGGCGCTACACCCTCAAGATGCTCGACGCCGTCCCCGGCCTCAAGCTTGTCTTCGACACGGGCAACCCCGTCAACACCGAGGACCGCGAGCGCCCGGGCAAGCGCCAGTCGGCCTGGGAGTTCTACAGCCATGTCAAGGAACACGTCGTCTACGTCCACATCAAGGACGGCGTCGTCGACGAGGAAGGCCACACGAAGTGGTGCTTCTGCGGCGAAGGCGACGGCGATGTCGAGCGGATCGTCCGCGACCTCGTCGCCTCGGGATACGACGGCGGCTTCTCGATGGAGCCCCACATGGCGGTCGTCGCCCATGACGCCTCCGTCACCTCGCCCGAGCAGATCCGCTTCGCCAACTTCGTCGAGTACGGCCGCCGTTTCGAAAAGCTCCTGGCCCGTGCCCATGCTTAGTCCCCCACCTCCAACCTCCCACCTCCCAAGGAACACACCCATGAGCAAGAAAATCAAAGTCGCCGTCATCGGATGCGGCGGCATCAGCAACTGCCACCTTGGTGGCTACTCCCGCAACCCGGACGTCGAAATCTACGCGCTCTGCGACATCAACCGCGCACGCGCCGAGGAAAAGGCCAAGACCTACAACGTCCCGCCCGAGCGCGTCTTCGACGACAAGGACAAGATGCTCAAGGCGCTCCCCGAAATCGACGCCGTCAGCGTCTGCACCTGGAACAACGCCCACGCGGAATGCACCATCGCGGCCCTCAAGGCGGGCAAGGACGTCCTCTGCGAAAAGCCGATGGCGATGAACGCCAAGCAGGCCGAGGCGATGCTCGCCGCCGCAAAGAAGTCCGGCAAGCTCCTGCAAATCGGCTTCGTCCGCCGCTACGGCAACGACACGGAAGTCCTCCGCGACTTCATCGAGGCCGGGGACTTCGGCGACATCTACTTCGCCAAGGCGCAGTACCTCCGCCGCAACGGCAACCCCGGCGGCTGGTTCGGCGACAAGTCCCGCTCCGGCGGCGGCCCGCTCATCGACCTCGGCGTCCACGTGATCGACCTCGTCCGCTACCTCATGGGCAACCCGCAGCCAGTTTCCGTTTACGGCGCGACCTTCCACAAGCTCGGCAACCGGCCCGACGTCAAGGACGGCCCCGGCTATGTTTCGGCCGACGCCAAGAACGCCCAGCGCGACGTCTGCGACGTCGAGGATTTCGCCACGGCGCTCATTCGCTTCGACAACGGCGCGGTTCTCGACGTCGAGGCCAGCTTCAGCCTCAACATCAAGAACGACATCGGCCAGATCGACCTCTGCGGCACCAAGGCCGGCGCCCGCATCAACCCCGAGGTCTCGATCTTCACGAACCGCAACGGCCACATGGTCGACGTCGCCTTCAACAAGAGCACGGCCCTCAGCTTCACCGGTCTCTTCGACAAGGAGATGAACCACTTCGTCGACTGCGTCATCGGGCGCGCCAAGAAGTGCGTCGCCCCGGCGGAGGACGGCGTGGCGCTGATGAAGATCCTCGACGCGATCTACAAGTCGGCCGAAACCGGCCACGAAGTCAAGATCAAGTAAGCTCCCCCCCGGAAAGTTCAGATATGTCAAGGAAAGTCCTGGTTTTAGGTTGCACGGGGGAAATCGGCGGCCGCGTCGCGCGCCTTTGCGCCGACGCCGGCCACTCCGTCTGGGGCGTCTGCCGCGGCAAGGGACGCCGCTTCACCGACATCGGCGACAAGGTCGTCGTCAAAAACGGCGACAAGACCGACGAGGCCTTTCTGAAGGCGCTCGACGCGGAGTTCCACCCCGAAGTCGTTGTCGACACCGTCCCCTGGATGGGCGCGGTCGCGCGCTACGCCCGCTGCTTCAAAGGCGTCGAGAACATCTTCACCTGCGGCTCGACGGGCAAATACGTGCCGCTCCAATTCCTCCCGGCGGACGAAACACATCCCTGGCGCGAGGACAAGGGCGTCAACTTCTTCAACCAGTCGCAGATGGACGCCGAGCTTTTCGACCTCTGGGAGAAGCAAGGCGTTCCGGGCACGATTTTCAGCCCCACCAACATCATCGGCGAAGGCTGCGTGCCGCTTGAGCTCTGGGGCGGACGCAACCCCGAATTCTGGCGCGCCGTCCGCGAAAGCCGTCCGATCGACATTCCGCCCTGCCAGGGCGTCCTTGTCCAGTCGGGCTACAACTGGGATCTCGCCTCGGCCTTTGCCAAGGCGGTGGATTTCCCGTCGAAGGTCCGCGGCCAGCAGTATGTGATCTCCTGCAAGAAGGCGATTCCCCTCGGCCTCTACCTCAAGACGGCGATGGACTTCCTCGGCAGCAAGTCCGAGATCCGCGTCCTCTCCTGCGAGGAGCTGATGAAGGCCCACCCCGAAATCAAATGGGTCCACGGCCTTGACTTCCTGATGGAGAACATGTGCTTCGACATCGGCAAGGCCGAGCGCGACTTCGGCTACAAGCCAACGGCCACCACGGAGCAGGGCCTCGTCAAGGCCCTTGACTGGTGCGTTAAAAACGGCCTGTTCTAACTCCCTGTGCAAGGCGGTCGCGCCAAGGCGGCCGCCTTGCGCTACTTGGCCGTGACGCCCAGTTTCAAGACCGGGAGGATTTCGTTGACGAGCGTGGCGTCAAGATCGAAGAGGACGAAGCCCGCCGCCCCGCCTTGGCGCAGGGGCTTGACCTGGTCGATGACGGCGTCTGGCCCCAGGCGGCTTTCCGAAGCCGTCACGCCTATGCCGCCGACAATTTTGCGCGCCACCGTCTTCTTGGCGAGCTGTGCGCCAAGCAACTCGGAATAGAGCTTGCCGCTTTCCGTATAGTTCATCGGCATCGCATAGTCGAGATAGCCGCACTCCAGCCACGACATCCAGTCCTGGCCAACCGATTCAATGCAGGCGGGGTATTTGCCAAGCACCGCGGCCGAAAGCAGCACCTTGGGCGCGGTCTTGAGTTGCGCCGCCTTGATTTCGGCCACAAGCGCCGTCACCTGCCTGGCCCGCCAGCGCACCACCTCCTGGAAGACCGGCGTATGCTTTGCCGATTCCTTCCAGTCCGGAACCGGCCGCCCCCCGCGGACGTCACGTTCGAAACGCACCTTCGTGCCATAGCCCAGGGAGTTGTAGTAGTCCTGGTAGCGGACGAAGTCCAGATGCAGCCCGTCGACGGCGTACTTCGCCATAAGCTCAGTCGCCGCCCTTACAAGATGGCTGCGGACATCGGCCGACGACGGGTCGAGCCAGTCCTGCTTATCCCCATTCGTCGCGTCGAGCAGCCAGCCGTTCCGCCTGAAAATCTCCTTGCGGTCCTTCGTCGCCCCCGTGGGACTAAAGCAAATCAGCCAGGCATGCACACGGAGGCCCTGACTGTGGGCGGCGGCGATGCAGGCCTTGAGCTGGTCGCCATAGGTTTCGTAAACCGGCGAATGCGGAAGCGTGGCGAGCGCGCAGTGCGCGAACCCCGGTGCCGCAACGTTGACGAGGATGTCCGTGATGCCGTTTTCGGCAAGCACCTTGCACGTCCGCGACCAGTCGCCGGGGTAAAGCCCCATGCCCGAGTGGTCCCAGACGGCGTGGATTTCGCCGGGCGTCGGCGCCTGGATGATGCCGTAGGCCTTGCACAACTGGTCGCGGCATTCGCCGGCAAGCATCCACGCCTCGGCGCCGCGCCCGGCGGCGAGCATCCTCAAGGCGGCTTGTCGCGCCTCCTCGGCTTTCGCGACCTCCGCCCGCGCACGGGCGCAGCGGGGCCCCTGCTTGAGCTTGCCGATGTAGGCAAGCGCGTTGGCCGTCCCCTTCCAGGGGCCGACGTTGACTGCGGCGGCCAGGCGGGCCTTTGCCGCGGTCCCCCAAATCTCAGGGGCATACGAAGCTGAAAGCGCGACGAGCAACTGGCCCTTCTCCTTCGCGTCGCCATCCGCGAGCAGGACATGGGTCATCCAGCAGCCCCCGTCGCCCACGAGCCAGGCGGCGTCGCCGGTGTAGCCCCCCGAACGCGCCACCCACCATGCCAAAACGCGGCTGCGCCCTTTAACGGCCTGCGCCGCGAAAATGTTGGAGGAAGACTGGGCTATTTTCTCCGGGATGTTGGGTGGACGCTGCCGCTCGAACCTGAAGTTCGCCAAGGCGAGGTTCTTCTTGTAGCCGACGAGTTTCACGCCCACGATGCCGGCCAGCTCGTCGGAACTCGAATAGGTCACGATCAGGCGCCCGCCCTTCTTCACGAACGCCTTGAGCGAGGCGATTTCAGCGGGCCCGGGCTTGGAGCAGTAAACGAGTACCGCGACCTTGCGTCCCGCCAGCTGGGACGGGAGGGCGGCATCGGAGGCGACATCGACTTCGACGCCGCAGTCACGGTACCATCGCGCGGCATGCCGGGCGAGCGATTCCGCGAATTTCCGCTCCCCGGCGTCGGCGTTGGACTTCTCGCCCCACACGACGACGACGGGAGACGCGGCAAAAACCGCGGCGGAGAAGAGCAGCAGCGCCGCGGCAATCTTGAGGACCTTCGGCATCGCCTGCTACTTGGCGACCTCGACCTTGTCGCCGACGATCTTCACGGAGAGGATCTCGCCCTTGTAGTGGAGCTTGAAGGACAGCGACTTCCAAGCCTCGGGGAGGTGCGGCTCGATCTTGATCTGGCCGTCGAGCGACGCCTTCACGCCGCCGAAACCGAAGACCACGGCCTGCCAGGTGCCGCCGAGATTGGCGAAGTGGACGCCGCTGATGGAGTTGAGCTGCGTGTCGACAATGTCGAGGTAGGCGCACTCCCGGAAGTAGCGGTAGGCCTCGCCGGTCATGCCGAGGCGCGCCGCCATGACGGCGTAGGGCGCGAAGCTGAGCGAGCTGTCGTGAACCGTGCGCGGCTCGTAGAAGTCGTAGGCCTTTTTGGCGTCCTTCGCCGTGAAGCGGTCGGGGAAGAGGTTGACGAGCGTCACGACGTCGGACTGCTTCGTGATCTGGTAGAACGGCATTGCCTCAAGGGGAAGCGCCCAGTCAACGACGCGGCGTCCGTCGACCTTGCCGCGCTTGAAATCAAACGGTGCGCGAAGCAGGTAGCAGTCGTCCTCGAGGATGAGGCCGTCCTTGCCGCGCGGAAGCAGCATCTTGCCGAGGACGTCCTTCCAGGACTTCTCCTCTTCGGGCGTGAACTTGCACTTCGCCGCAAGTTTCTTCCAGGCGGCAGGGGCTTTTTCGCGCATCAGCTCGGCCGCCTCAAGGGCGCTCCTGAGGTTCTGCTCGGCGAAGTAGTTGGTGTAGGCGTTGTTGTTGACGATCGTGTCGTACTCGTTGGGACCGCGCACCGCGCGGATTTCGTAGTATTTGCCGGCCGCGTTGAACTGCATGCGGCTCTTCCAGAAGCGAGCCGTCTCAAGCAGGATCTCGGCGCCGTACTTGAAGAGGAAGTCGTCGTCGCCCGTCATCGCCCAGTACTGGCGGATGGCGTAGGCGATGTCCGCCACAATGTGAATGGCGTAGTAGGCGCCGACGCCGACTTCGGTTTCCTCAAGGCCGTCGACGCCCGCCTTCCAGGCATACATCGCGCCGTCGAACCACAGGTCCTTGGCATGCTGCTTGGCGGCGGGGAGCGTACGGTAGCGGTAGGTGAGCATGCTGCGCGTCGCCGCGGGATCGGTCATCGTGAAGAAGGGCAGCTTGAAGATTTCGTTGTCCCAGAAGACCGAGCCTTCGTGCATTTCGCCGCTGAGACCGCGCGCGCCGAGACTGAGGCGCGAATCGTGACGCGGGGCCGCCTGCATGAGCTGGAAAAGGTTGTAGCGGATCGCCTGCTGGTCCTCGTCGCAGCCTTCGACGACGATGTCGGCGCTCTCCCACTTCTTTTCCCAGGCAGCCACGTGGCGCGAAAGGAGCTCGTCGTAGCCCGGGGCCGAAGCCATGGCGTCCGCCACGAGCTTGCGCGGCTCGCCGTCGCGCGACGTGAAGAAGGTCACGACCTTCGTGACGGTCAGGACGCCGCCCTTCGCGATCTTGGCCGTGAAACCGGTGCCCAGACGCACCTTGGTGGAGGCGGACTTGATCTTGCCGGTTCCGCCTTCGGCACGGAAATCAAGCGACTGGCCCTCGCAGATCGTGACGCCGTCGGGCCGCGTGAAGACCTTGGCCTCGATGATGTCGTCGCCGACGAAGGTGGTCTCAAGCTGCGGACGGCCCGGCTGAATCGGCAACGGCAAGGTTGTGACCATGTTGTGCTGCTTGACGCCCGCGTCGATGCCGGCCGTAAGGGAGATTTTGGCGGGGCCGTCCAAAGGCTCGATGACAATGCGCTGCCCCGCGTGGTGGATGTCCGCCACGCTCATGAAGCGCTCGAACGAAATGCGCGTGCGGGCGCCGTCCGCCGCCTTCCAGATGAAGGAGCGCATCAGGATTCCGCGGCGCATGTCAAGTTCGCGCTTGAAGGCGGCCACGCGCTTCGGGCGTTGGAGAAGCTGCTCGCCATCGACCTGGATGCTCGTCCAGAGGAAATTCGGGGTGTTGACAAGCTCGCGGTGCATCCCGTTCCAGGCCTTGAGCGCACCCGCGCCGAAGACGCCCGCCATGTAGATGCCGCCCAGGGTTTCGACCTCGCCCTCCTGCTCCTCGTCGAAGAACCCGCGGCAGCCGAGGTAGCCGTTGCCAAGCGTGAAAACCGCGTCTCGCCCGAGGCGGCGCTTGAAATCCCCGATACCTTCCCTAAGTACCCAAGTGTCCATTGTTCGTTCCCTTTCCTATTGTTCTGAAGTGAAAACCAAAGATACTACTTTAGCAAAAACACAGTGCCGACGGCTACACGCTCGTAGCAGCCGATGTCCGGGGCGCCGTGCCAGACGCGCACCCCGCCCGACAAATCGCAGGCGTCCGTCATCCAGGCGCGGCCCTCGGCGGCGTCAATGGCGGCAGACGCCCCGCCGAGCCGGTAGTCGCCCTTCGCCGCGTTGCGGAACCTCGGATCGACGCCAATGAGGCAGTGGTCGGGCGCCAGCGGCCCGAGTGCGCTGCCTGCGGCGCTCCCGTAGGCGATCGTGTTCACGAGCTCGTAGGTCGAACCCGTGGCATCGGAGGCCCGCGCGGCCATCAGGTCGCCGCCGACACCGTCCGTGAGCGCAACGTTGTCGGCGATCGTGCAGCTCTCGACCGTGCCTGCGCCGTGATAGACGCCGCCCGCGCCCGAGGTCGTTTTGTCGTAACCGTACGCCTTGTTCCGCGCGATGAGGCAGTTGCGCAGCACCGGCGATTGGCTCTTGTCGTTGATGTAGACGTTCCAGGTCGTGACGCCGCCCGCCGCGTAGCCCGTGTTGCCGGTGATGACGCAGTGCGTCACCAGACCCGAGACCAGCTCGACCGCCGCGCCGCCGAGGCCGCGGTAGACAGAAACACCGGTGTTGGCTGCGATCACGCAGTTGGAGACGACCGCCGAACTGCCCTTCACCCAGATCGCCGCGCCGTAGACCGAGCTGTTGCCGGTGAAGGTGCAGTCCCGCACCATGCCCTTCGTGATGCGCATGGCGCCGCCTTCCGCCGCGCTGTCCGACGTGGAGTTGCCCGCGAAGACGCAGTTCTCGACCGCGCCGCCGTTCACGCCGACCGGCGCGCCCCACGTGCCGAAGTTGTTGGTGAAGACGCAGTCCGACAACGTGCCGCCGGCCATCTGGAAGATGCCGCAACCAGCCTTGTCGCTGATGTACGAGCGGATGTTCCGGAAGGTGAAGCCGCGGAAGGACGCGCCGTCGTGCGACATGATCACGCCGCGCGAGAAGGACTGCAGCCGGCCGTCGATGAATGTCTCGTCCCGTCCGGCGGTGGACACGACGGTGATCGGGCGCGACAGCACGACGTCGGCGGCAGTGGCCTCGCCCCCCTGCTTGCGCAGCCCGTATGTGCCGGGCAGCACGTAGACCGTGCCGTGCGACTCGGCGGTCGGCAGCAGGATGGCGTCGACCGCGTCCTGGATGTTGGTGGCGGCCGTCTCCTCGGTGTCGTACGGCCAGACGGGTGTCCCATCCGGCTTCACGTAGGCGTGGTCGCAGCCGGCGCTGACGAGGTCGACCGCGGTCTTCACGGCCGAGGCCTCACCGCAGCGGACGGTCAGCGTGACCGTGTACTTGCCCGCGCTCGTGTAGGTGTTCGTCACGGTCTTGCCCTCGCCGGTCCTGCCGTCGCCGAAGTTCCACTCGTAGGCCGTCACCTCGCCCGGCGGGTTGATCGCCTCGCCGGTGAAAGCCGTCTCGAACGGGATGAGGCCGAGCTGTCCGCCCGTCACCGTGATGTCGCAGCCGAACGGAACCTGGCTCGGATCGATCTCGTAGCACCCCGGCTCCGGACCGTCGCCGATGACGCGCGCATAGCCGCGCAGGTCAAGCGCCCCCGTCATCCAGGGCTGCAGCTGCGCCTGGTCCTTCAGCGGCGACGTGAGCGCCAGCGTGTAGTCGCCCGCCTTGAGGTCGCTGAACTTCGGGTCGTCATACGTGTTGCCCGTGCCGGCGGTCTCCGGATAGGCGCAGGTGTACTCCATCGTGCCGCCCGTCTTGCTGCAGTTGCTAACGTCCGCGAACGTCCCGTCCTTGCCGTTGCAGGCGATGATGCAGTTGCGGACCGTGCCGCCCACCTGCTCGAGTCCCTGCCCGGCCACGACCAGCGTCGAGACATTGCCCGCCAGCGTGCAGTTCTCCAGCGTGCCGTCGACCAGATAGACGCCGCCGCCGGAGATGGAGCTGCTGACGCAGGAGTTGCCGGCAATCAGGCAGTTGCGCACCGTACCAGCGGCATTCTTCATGTGGATCGCGCCGCTGAAGCCGGTGTTGTTCGAGATGACGCAGTGCGTCATGAGGCCGTAGGTCACGGTGATCGCGCCGTACGAGCCGCGCGTCGTGGCCTCGCAGACGTTGCCGCGGAAAACGCAGTTCGACACGATGGCGGAGGCATGGGCCAGCCACAGGCCGGACGCCTCCTTGCCGCGGTTGTCGCATACGAGCGAGTCGTAGAGCTTCGCCGGGCCTTCAAGCGCCACGCCGCCGCACGTCCAGCCGTCGCGCGAGACGTTGTTCGAGATCACGCAGTCCCGCGCCGTGCCGGACTTCAGCGAGAGCGGCCCCTCGAAGAAGAAACTGCTGTTGCGGATGACGCAGTTGCTGACGCTGCCCATCTCGACGTGCACCGCGCCGCTGCGATGGGTGCCGTAGTCGACGTTCGAGTAGATGCGCTCGACCGTGAAGCCCTCAAGCGAGCACAGGGAGTTGCTGAGGAAGAACGCAAAACGCACTGGCGAGGTCGCGCCGCCGCCCGCCCAGCCGCCGTCGATGAAGGTCCGGCCGGGGCCTTCCTTCGAGCGGATGCGGACGGCGCGGTCGACCCGCACCCACGGCGTGTCCTTGCTGGCCGTCGCGGGAATGAAGTAGCGTCCGGGCGCAACCTCGACCTCGCTCACCGACATCGAGGTCCTGAACGACAGCGCCGCCACCGCGTCCGCGAGATTGGTCGCCGCGGTCTCCGGCGTCGCGTACGGCCAGATGTTGGCGCCGTCCGTCGCGACGTAGGTCTTGTCCGTGCCCGCCGACACGGCACCCGGCACCGCGTACGTGCTGATCTTGCCACCCGCCACGACCGTCAGGGTGACGTCGAAATTACCGTATGTCTCGTACGTGTGCTTCGCCGACAGACCGCTCGTACTGTCAATCGTGCCGTCGCCGAAGTCCCAGATGACGGACATCACGTCGCCAGGCGGCGAGATGATCTTGCCCGTGAATCTGACCTCGTACGGCGCGATGCCCGAGACGCCGTCCTGCAGGAAGATGCAGCTGAACGGTGCCTTCGACAGGTCGACTTCCTGACAGCCGATGTCAACGGATCCATACAGGCGCGGGTTGCCGAAGAAGTCGGTCGCCGCGGTCATCCACTCCTGGTTCACGCCGGTGTTGATGCAGTCCGACATCGGCGACAGGATGCCGTCCGACGCGGCGTTGCCATCGAAGAGCGGGTCTGCCGCGATGTTGCCCTCGCCCGCGGCGAGCGGGTAGGTGTCGCAATGCTCGGCCGTTCCGGACGCCAGCATGAAGTTGCATTCATCCTCGAACACCCCGTATCCGCCGTTGAAGGCGACAATGGTGTTGCGCACCTTGGCGGAGCTTCCGCCCACATACATGCCCTGCCCGTAGAAGCCAGAATTGACGAGCGCGTTGTTGCAGACCGTGCAGTTCTCGACCGTGCCCGCCGACTGATAGATGCCGCCGGCGACCCATCCCGACGTGCCGTCGGAGGTCCGGTTGCGCGTCACCAGGCAGTTGCGCAACGTCCCGCCGCGCACCACCACGCCCGCGCTGGCGGGCAAGCCGGTCGCGGTCGTCGCTGCGGCGGTGTTGGTGGCGACGAGGCAGTTCGCGACGAGGCCCGCCTCGACGACGACCGTGCCCGTATAGCCGCGGGTCGTGGCGACGCCCTTGCAGTTGACGACGCGGCAGTCGCGCACCGTCGCGCCACTGGCGTTCGAACGCACGTAGAAGCCGGCGCCCTGCTTCGCCTTGCAGTTGTCGAAAAGGCAGTCGACCAGGGATGGCGAGCCTTGGTACAGGAGCGCGCCGCCGCCCCAGCTGTTGCTGTCCGTGGACTCGAGGTTGCGGAAGACGCAGTTCGTCACCGTGCCGTTGTTCATCTTGACAATGGCGCAGTAGTAGCAGGTGCTGTCCGTGAAGACGCAGTCCGCGACCGTGCCGTCGTCGACCTGCACCAGGCCGGCCATATACAGGTTCCAGGTACTGTTCGACTTGAAGCGCCTGAAGGTGATGCCGCTGATCTTCGCGTCGGCGTTCGCCAGTCGGATAGGCGTCACGTTCCTGTTCCCGCCGTCGAAAAACACCTCCGACGCCCCGCCGACACCCTCGATCGTCACGGCCTTGTCCACCACCGCCCAGTAGTCGTCTTTGCTCGCGGCAAGCGGGATGTCGTATGTTCCCGCCTTGATCTTCACCGTGTCGCCATCGCCCGCGTGCGCGAGCGCGTTCGGAAGCGTCAGGAACGGCGCTTCCTCCGTGCCGGCCGTCTCCGGCGCGTCACTGCCGTCAGTCGCGACCCAGTAGGTCGCCGCATCGGCAAAAGCGGACGCCGCATAACCCGCGGCGACCACCAGGGAAGCCGCAAGAAAACTGCCTGCCAAACCAATTGCCCCTGCCTTCATTCTTTTTCCTGTCCTTTCCTCGTTGTACAATCCGAACCACCTGACTTGAAATCTGGGACACGCGCCGCCCCAAACGCCGCGCGAAGACGCTTCTCCGAACTTCCAAATCCGCTTTTGCGGCGCGAAGGGGCGTCAAGCCCCGCCGTGCGGAGCACCTCGCGCCTTGCGGCGCGCGACGCCTTCCACTCCTCCCATGTCAGCGAAACGACACCGTCGTCAGCCATTGGAAACCTCGGTTTTCATCACTTCAAGACGATCAAGCACGTCGAAATCACGGGAGGCCGCAAGTCGACGGGCCTCCTGCCAGTCAAAAGCGGGATCATGAAGAACCGCGGCCATCATTTGCCTTGCGGAAGCTTCGCACTCCTTGTCTTGCTCGGCGAAAAGAACCCGTTCGACAAGACAGAGTTCGGGCGGCAGGAGAAAAACCTTGCCGAAAGGCGTCTCGACAATGCGCTCCGAGCGCGACGTTTCGCTTTCAAGCAAACCCAGGAAATCAAGGTAAAGGCCGCAGACGATCCAGTTACGGCCAACACCCCTGCCACCCAAACGCTCGGCAATCTCCTGGACGAGACGCGGCGAGGGACTTTTCAGCGTCTTGCGGCAGAAGTCAATATCGCCGCTCATATAGTTCCCTTCGGTGTAGAACTCGACGGCGCTTTCTCCGACAACGACAAGCGGGAAACCACGCTCGGCAAAGAGCGTGGTCACCAGCCCGGCGAGTTTCAAGGCGCGCTCAAGAAGATCATCCGTCGCCTCAATATCGGCCAATGCCAATTTTACAGCATCGTCATCCATGCTTTTATTTTACCACATTCCGGGCAAAATTCAGGAAAAAAACGATCCTCAAGAAGGTGTTCGCCCGGCTTTTCAACACGAAGGCGCTTCATCGCAAAGGGGCGATGGCGGCGTCATACTCGGCGTAGGTGCGCGCCAGACGGAGTTTACGCCAGATTTCCTCGCCGCCTTCGATGCCGTCCTTGAAGTAGCTCCAGAACTCTTTCATTCGCCCGAGGAATGGCGCGGGACCGCAAAGCTGCGCCTTGACGCATTCCGAATAGTCACGGACAAAATCCGCCAACTTGCCACGCACGTCGCCCGAAAGCGCCCCGCGGATTCGCGAGGGCAGAGCCGGGTCGCGGATTGCGCCGCGGCCGATCATCCAGGCCGCGACACCGGGGAAACGGGTCTGGAGACGGGCAAGGTCTTCGGGCGTGAAAATGTCGCCGTTGTAAACGACGGGCATTTTGGCGGCTCCAAGGCAAACGGAAAAGGACTCAAGATCGACCGAGCCCTCGTACATCTGCCTTGCCGTGCGCGCGTGGATAGTCAAGGCGGCAAGAGGGAAGCCATTGACAAGCTCCATTCGCTTCGCCAGCAGATCGGGGGTGTCAAGACCGAGGCGCACCTTCAGGGAAAGGCCCTTGCCAAGCACTTCGCAGCCGACCTCAAGCATGGCCTCCAAGTTGTCTGCGTCCGCGAGGAGTCCGGCCCCCCTGCCCCGCTTGACAATCATCGGCCACGGACAGCCCGCATTGAGATCGCAGCGTTCGTACCCGATGTCCCTGAGGGCGAGAAGCAACGTGCGGAACGCCTCGGGACTCTTCCCGATGACCTGGGGGACAAGAGGGAGCCCCGCGTTGGCTGCGGGCATGACGTCCTGGAGATGCGTGGCCTTGATCTTGTTTCCGGAAACGGTCGTCAGGAACGGGGAGTACGCCTCGTCGAACCCGGGGAAATGGCGGGCGATGCAGGTTCTGAAAGCCAGTTGCGTGACGCCTCTCAAGGGGGCGAGAATAAGTTTTGGGCTAACAGGCATTACTTGTCAAGAGGCAAATTACGCCGCAGATAGGTCGGTATGTCAAGGTCCTGGCCCTCGTAGATCGTCCCTTCGACGCCCTTGAAACGTCCGCCACCCGAAGCGCCGAGGGCCTGGCTGTCCTTGCGGAGAGACCGGCGCCCGGAATGCTGGGGCAGGATGTCGACGGCCAGTTCCTCGTTCAGGCTTTCCCCCCGGCCGCAGAAGAAAACCGACACGATCTTGATGTCGCCGGAACGGGCGTCGTCAAGCACGGTGCCAAAGCAAAGGGAGGAGCCTGACGGCAAATGCGTCTTGAAGGCATTTGTGGCCTCGGTCAATTCAGCCAGCCTCAAGTCTTCGCCGGCAACAATGCCGAGAAGGACGGTTCCCGTTGAATCGGGCTTGTACCCGACGCTCAGCATCCCGGAATCGAAAAGGGCGTTCACGGCCGTTGCGGCCCGGCCCGGACCCGTAGCCGCGGCAAGCGAAAGGAAACACTTTCCGCCCGTGCCCGAAATCACGGAAAGCATACGTTCGACGCCGACGCTGATGAATCCCGGCTTTGCGACCACAATCCAAAAGAGCGACAAGACGTCGGCCATCCGGGAAGAGGCAGCGGCAAAGGCATCGCCGAGTCGGGCTTCCGGACCGCAGGCGAAAAGCGTGTCAAGCGGGATGAAGGTAAATGTGTCGGCTGCGTCCTCGATGAGCGTCGCCTGCTTGTTGGCGGAGGACTTGCGGTCGTCGCCCTCGAAACCAAAGGGCGTTGTCGCCACGCAAAGCGTCGTCACGCCCTTGGCCCGCATGGCGCGCAAAATCTCGGGCGTCGCCCCGCCGCCAAATCCACCGCCGAGGGAAACGACCACGATGGCCAACTTTACGCCGGCAATGGCGCCCGAGACGATGTCCGCGTCGTCCTGCAGGGCGGCGCGCCCCTTGATCGTGTCGCCTCCCGTGCCCCGGCCTTCGAGACGCGCGGCGCCAACCAGGCGGAAATCAACGGCGGCATCCTCGGGAACGGCCCTGGCGTCGGAATCGAAGACAACGGCTTTCAAGCCCGGCACAGACCGGGATGCCGTTTCGCAGACAAAACGGGCGGCCCCTCCGCCAACACCGACAAGAAGAAGATCGTCCATAGGGCTGCTCATAGTCCGAAAAGCCTCCGAACAGATTCAAAAGGCCTGTGGTTTTCAGCCTTCCACGATTTGAGTCCGTACAGCAACAACCCGGCTGCAACGGCAAAGGAATGGGGGTCCTTGACGTTTTCAAGGCCGAAGACATTGCGCGGGACGCCAACCATGCAAGGCACGCCAAAGACAGACTGGGCCAAATCGACCAGCCCCGGAAGCGATGCCCCGCCCCCCGTGAAGACGATGCCGGCCCCGAGCTTGGCCATCACGTCGTCCTGCACGAACTTCGAGCGGATGATCTTGAGCGTTTCGTCCAGCCGCGCATTGACAACGGTCCTCAGCGCCTTGAGACTGAGCGACCGCTCGCGCGCCCCGAAATCGACGGGAAGCGGAATGCGTTCGCCACCGCCGCCGACAAGCGCGTTGCCAAACTCGCATTTGATGTCCTCCGCCTTGGCCTGCGAAATGTTGAAGGCGAGGGAAATGTCGTTCGTGATGTGGTCTCCGCCAACGGAAATCGCGCCAGCCGAAGCGGGCACGCCATCGACATAGGCGATGTAGTTGGTGGTGCCGCCCCCAAGATCCACAACGGCGACACCCGAATTCTTCTGGGAGGGGGACAGCACGGCAAGCGAAGCGCAGAGCGCGCTGAAGACGACGTCGTCCACGTCGAGCGACGCCGCCGACGCCACGTTTCTCAAGTTCTCGACGGGGCCGGTCTGGGCGTGGACGACAAGCATGTTGAGGCTGATGTTCGAGCCTTTCAACCCTTCGGGCTTGACAATGCCGGACTGTCCATCGAGCCTGAATTTCTGCGGGATCGTATGCATCACGCCGCGGTTAGGCGGGAGATTGATGTTGCGGGCGTTCTCGGTGACTTCCTCGACGTCTTCGGCCGAAACGACATGGTCATGGGAGCGCACGGGCGAGCTGCCCTGGTTGACGTCCGCCGAAATATAGCCGCCGCTTGCGGCAAGAAGGACGCGGCCAATGTCGATGCGGCTTTCGTCAACGGCCTGCTTGACCGCCTGCGAAACGCCCACCTCGGCATGGGAGAAGTCGATGACCTGGCCCTTGTGGACGCCTGACGAAATATTGACCCCTTTGCCGACAACGGTCATGCGGCCGTCGGCATCGGCTTCTCCGACGAGGACGACCGTCCTGTGCGAACCGATTTCAAGTGAAGCGATGGGAGGGATGCTCATATGGGAACCGTTGGTTGACGAGATGTTGGCGCCGCGCTATTCCAAGGCGAAGCAATGCCCCTTGATCGTGGCGTCGAAATGCCTGCGGCCGCGGCTGCGCCTGTCCTGCATCGCCCCGGCAAAGCCATTGAGCTGGGCTTCGAGATAGATTCGCCCGTCGGAAAACTCCTCCCTGCCCATGTGCTTCCAGGCAAGTTTCACGTCGACGTCGTTCTTCAAGGCAAGCGTCACGGAGTCGCCGCGGGAGACGTCTATTGAGCGGGCGCTTGAGAGACTGACCGCCGTTGTCCCGTCGGCAAGGCATTCGATAAGCTGGATTGCCGACAGCACGGGCGCCGAGGCGATTTTGCGACCGGGGGTGAGCTGGGAGACGGGCACCCCCTCGATCAGGACCATTTGGCCAAGGCCCTTGCGGTAGACGAAGATGACGCACTCCCCGTCTATCGCGAAATTCGTGCCGGCAACATGGGCCAGGGGCACGCGCTCGGCAGCGGAGACGTCAATGGCGCCGCCAAACTTCCGGGCGACGGAAAGCGAGGCCAGCGTATGGGCAAGTGAAAGCACTTTGCGCTGGCGGTTCCTGATGTCGCACGAGAAAAGCCCCTCGCCGCGGTTGAAGAGGGGCTTGCCGACGTCGATGCCAAGGTATTCGCGGAGGCAAAGCGGCGTCATCGTGTCCCCCGTTTCAATGTTGACCTCCGTAATCTTGTCCGGCACGGAAGCCATCCAGAGGAAGCGGCCGCCGAAATAATAGAAAACAAGAAGCCCGCGGAGAAGCGTGAAGACAACGGCTACGGCCGCAAGCACCAGCGAGGCGTGGATGATTTTGGACGACGGCCTCAGCATAGCTTGAGAATTTCGGGGGCGAATCGGGCGATGAGATCGCGCGAGAGATGGCGGACCTGGGCCATTGTCGCGGCGGTAAGCGCCGAGTTTGCAATGGTGCGGGCCTCGCCCTGCGGGATTTTCCGGATCAGCGCCTTAATTACCGGGATGGATGCCGGCGACATGCTGAAAGTACGGATGCCAAGCCCCAGGAGCACGATGGCGTGAACCGGGTTGGAGGTCATCTCGCCGCAGACGCAAACGTCGATGCCGGCCTTGGCGGCGGCCTCGACAGTCATGGCGATCAGGCGCAGCACCGCCGGGTGGGCCGGCTGGTAGAGGTAGGCGACAGACTCGTTGATGCGGTCGGCCGCCATCGCGTACTGGGTGAGGTCGTTGGAGCCAATGGAAAAGAAATCGACGTAAGGGGCGAAATGCGAGGCGAGAAGCGCGGCGGAAGGCACCTCGATCATCATGCCGAGACGGGGGAAAACGAACTTTTTCCCAGTCTTCTCATGGAGTTCGTCGATGCACTCCTCGATGACCTTGCGGGTGCGGATGATCTCGGAGACGTCGCTCACCATCGGGATGAGCAAGTTGACGGGCCGGCCAGCCAGGGCCTCGGACTTGAGAATGGCGCGAATCTGGATTTTGAAAACCTCCTCGTCTGCGAGGAGGAAGCGGATCGAGCGCAACCCGAGGAAGGGGTTGGCCTCGCGTTCGTGAAGGCCGGTGCCGCAAAGGAACTTGTCGCCGCCAAGGTCAAAGGCCCTGATGACAACCGGGCCGTCGGAAACGGCGGAGGCAACCTGCGTGTAGGCCATGGACTGCCCCTCTTCGTCCACCGGGCGTCCCTCGGCAAGCCAAAGGTACTCGGTGCGGAAAAGGCCAACGCCTTCCGCGCCGTTTTCATCGAGCAGGGGGATGTCCTTCGGCCCCTCGATGTTGGCGAGGCACTGGACGGAGACGCCATCCGGCGTGACAGCCGGCTCGTGGCAATTGACCTTGAGGCCCGAAATGATGTTCTCGCGTTCGGCGGCCTTGCCCAGCAAGGAGTCGACACGGTCCTGCGACGGGTTGACGACGACCTCGCCCTTGTTGCCGTCGAGCCCGATTATTGCGCCGGCGGCGACGGAAGACGAGAAACTGCCCAAGCCGAAGACCGCCGGGATGCCGACGGCCCTGATGAGGAGAGCCGCGTGCGACGTGAGGCTGCCGCGGTCGAGCGCCACGCCGCGCACAATGTTGCGCGGCAGGAGAAGCGTTTCGGAAGGCGTGAGGTTTTCCGCGACGATGACGCAAGGTTCGCCCCAGGCCTTGTCCAAATCGCTGGCGACGCCCATGAGGACGCGCAAAAGGCGGCGGGAGACATCGGCGATGTCGTCGGCGCGCTCGGTGAAAAGCACGTCGTCAAAGGAGCTGAACTGCGCGATGTACTTGTTGGCCACGTCGCGGACGGCCCACTCGCAGTTGTGCCTGAGTTCAAAAATCTCGCGCCGGGTGTCTTCGATGATCAACTCGTCGTCGAGCACCATCAGGTGGGCGTCGATAATCCCGGCTTCGCCATTGGTGGCCTCAAGGCCAAAGGAATCGCGGAGGTCGCGAAGCTGGCGCCGCGTGACGTCCTTGGCCTTGAGAAGGCGCTCCCACTCCTCCTCCACCGCTTCAAGCGCGACAGTGTACAGGGGCGGGTCAATTGTGCTGGGCTTGAAGACGACGGCCGGCGCCAAGGCGATGCCGGGCGAAACGCCAAGCCCCTGCTTTCGTATGTTTTCGGAATCGGGCATTTTCTCTGGCGGAATGTCGTCGGATCCTACTGTTCGTCGGGCAGGTCGAACTTGCGGCCAACCAGGGCCTCGAGCTCGGAGAGGACGGCCTCGGCGTCGGGGCCTGTCGCCGTTACCTTGAGCGTGGAGCCGCAGACCGCCTCAAGCGTCATCAAGGCCATGATGCTCTTGCCCGAGACGATGTTGCCGTCTTTCTCCACCTTGACGTCGGACTTGAAGCGAGAAGACACTTTCGCGAAAAGTCCGGCGGGGCGCACATGCATCCCGTACTTGTTCAAAAGCACAAGTTCCTTGGAAAAGGCCTGGTTGTTGTTTCCCATATCCCCTGCTCCTGCTATTTCTGTGAAATGTTGTTGCGCTTGATCCGCTCGTCGAGGTCTTCGTGCGCCACGTGCCCGGAAAGCCTGAGGTTGTATTCCTGGGCGACAGTCTCGACGATGTTGACGAGATCGCGTCCCGGCGCCACGGGAATGATGACTTGCGGGACGTCTATTCCGAAAAACGTGCGTCGCAACACGTTCTCCCCGGTGCGGTCAAGCTCGGCGTCGCATTCGCTTTGGCGACGCAGCGTGACGACAAGATCGACGTGCTTTTCGCCGCGCACGGCCGCCACGCCGAAAATCGACGGCACGTAGATGATGCCAAGGCCGCGGATCTCCATGTAGAACTGCGTGACCGGCACGGCGGAGCCTATAAGCTTGCCGTCGCTGGTCGGCTTGAGTTCCGTGCAGTCGTCCGCGACAAGCGCGTAGCCGCGCTTGATGAGGCCGAGGGCCGTTTCGCTCTTGCCGATCCCGGCCTCGCCCTCGATCATGACGCCGATGCCGGCAACCTCAAGCATTGTCGCGTGCACCCTCATGCGCGGGGCGGAAAGCTCCTCCATGAGAATCGTCGCGGCATTGGTGAAAAGGCCGGTGATCATGTTCGTGCGGAGAAGCGGCACGGAGTATTTGTTGGCGAAACGCACGGCGGTCTCGCTGGGCTGGCGGCGGCGGGTGTAGACCACGCACGGCACGCGAGAGGCAAAGAGTTTTTCCACGCGTTCGTCGCGGAGCGGCTGCTCCAGCGACATGATGTAGGAAAACTCCGCGTAGCCGATGAGCTGGATGCGTTTCACCGGGAAATACTTGTAGAATCCCGCCAGCGCAAGCCCCGGCCGGTTGATGGCCGGCTCGCGGATCAGCCGGTCAAGCCCGCTCTCGCCCGCCACGATGGAGAGCGAGAGCCGCTTGCGTCCGGCTTCGAGAAACTGCTTGACCGTGGGGATTACCACGGGTTTTTCGCCATCGGCCACGCGCCTGTCCCCCGCCCCGCTCAGGGCTTGCGGTTGTCGCCGACCTTGTCCTGCTGCTTGCGGGCCTGGCGGTGGAGTTTGTCGGCCGCTTCGTCGACGGCCTTCATGAAGTTGTCCGCGTCCTCGGCGGCGCCGGCAAACGAAGTGCCGCAGACGGTTGCGGAAAACTGCGCCTTGAAGAGGTGGCGGTCGGCGTCGAGGACGACATGCACCGCCGAGGTCTTCGGGAATTCCGCCTCGAATGCGGCGGCCTTCTTCCTGGCGTATTCCTGGAGATTCGCGGGGATCTCCTTGTTCCGGGCTGTCACTTCAATGCTCATGCTTGTCCTCCTTTGTTTTTTTGGGTTTGCGAAATGCCGCCGACGCCATGGGCGGGCGGCGCCGTTACATTCTGAAATTGCTGCCAAGATAAACCTTGCGCGCCTCCGGGTCGTTGATGAGGAAATCACTGGTGCCCTCGCGAAGCACGCCGCCTTCGAAAATCAGGTACGCCCGATCGACGACGGAAAGCGTTTCGCGCACGTTGTGGTCGGTGATGACGATGCCAAGCCCCCGGTCGCGAAGGCCGAGCACGATCTGCTGGATGTCGTGCACGGCCAAGGGGTCGACGCCGCTGAAGGGCTCGTCGAGCATCAGGATTGTCGGCCGCCGCACAAGGGCGCGCGCAATCTCAAGCTTGCGGCGCTCGCCGCCCGAAAGCGTGTAGGCCATTTGCTTGGCGACATGCGTGAGGCGCAGATCGGAAAGCAACTCGTCGAGGCGGTCGCGCTTCTCGGCGCGCGACAACCCCATGGACTCGAGAATGGCCAGGACATTGTCCTCCACGCTCAACTTGCGGAAGACCGAGGCCTCCTGGGCGAGGTAGCCGAGCCCCTTGCGGGCGCGCTTGTAGACGGGAAGCGAGGTGACGTCCTCCCCCTGGAAATAGACCTTGCCGGAATTCGGGCGGACAAGCCCGACGATCATGTAGAACGACGTCGTCTTGCCCGCGCCGTTGGGGCCGAGAATGCCGACGGTTTCCCCGCAGCGCGCGCAAATGCTCACGCCTTTGACCACCGTGCGCCCCTTGTAGGACTTCACCAGGTTGCGCGCCTCGAGATCGGGCGGGCAATCGGTGCGCGGCGCGGCCCGGTGCCGGACGGGCGCGGGGGATGCTTCCTTTACCTCGACTTCGTCCATGGCCTTACTTGGGCAAGATATTGCCCGCCCCGCCTTTCTTCTTGTTGACTGTCGTCTCCTGCAGGATCATCCGCGCAGGTTCGCACTCGACGCGTTCGTCGTTGAGCCAGATCGTGATCTTGGTGCCGGTCATGCAATCCTTGGCGCGTTGGACGACCACCTCCTTGCCGGTCATGACGACTTTGCCGTCGGCCTTCGTGTAGATGGCCTCCTCGCACTTTGCGCTTCTGTCGCCGTTGACCAGGATGACGTTCTTCGTCGCCTTGATCCACTTGACGTCGTTGGTCGAGTTAAGCATGACGACGAGCCGCTCGCATGTCATCGTGTACTCGGGGTTGGAAATCTTGACGTTTTCCTCGAAGATGATCGACGAATGGGCGTAGTCATATTCCATGCGGCTCGAAGTGACCGTCGTGTCGCCACGCAAGGATGCCGCCTCCGCCGGCAAAACGGCAAACGCCGCGGCAACGGCAAGCGCCGCGGCAACGGCAGGCGCGAAAAGGAAACCATAAGTCTTCATTTGAATGCCCCTCCTATTTCCGGCATTATTTCAGCCATCGTGATCTTGGGATTCGCCAGGATCTTGGCGTTGCGCGTGACAAGGTCCCACTGCATGCCGTCGCCATCCACGCGGATGTTGCGGCCCGGGGCGCGGTATTCGATGCGCACCTTGCCTTCGCAATAGCCCGTGCGGGTGGATCGGTCGAAAATGCAGCTCTCCGCAAAATAGGCGCCCATCAACCCGCCTTTTTCATCATAGAGCTCGATGATGACGCCGCTGGCCTTGACAAAGGCGTTTTCATCGTCTGGGATAAAGGCCTTGTCGGCCTTGAACTGGGCGCGCACCGTTCCGTCCGGGAAATGGTCGACGGGGAACGACAAGTTCTCCATCGGCACGCCTTCGCCCGTGTTCATGTCGCTGGAGGCCCAGTTCCGGGCAAGCTCCTCGGCTGCGGTTTCGGTACCGCCCTTGCGCTGTTCGACAGCGGAGGCGGCATTCGTCCCGGCACTTGCAAACGCCGCAAGCACAACGACCAACGCCACAGCACGAATTTTAACTTGCCAAGTCAATTCCACAATCTCCCGAACCTTATATATACTATATCAAAATCGGCAATGGAGGGCAAACGCAGCCATGCCGCCCCCGCTTGCAGATGTGAAATCATGATCCGTTTTTCCGGCGACGGTCTCAAGGGGAAAAGCGTTATCGGGCATAATCCGAAAGCCCGAAGGAATCAAGCCCGATGCCTTCGGGAGGAGCCAGCGAAGGAAATAGTTCCGCCGTTTGCGGAGTGAGGGCGACGACTTTCCCCGAATTCCAATTAAATTTGCAGGCGGGACGCGAGCGATGAAAAGAACCAAGGCCATCTCCATCAGCTGACAGAACAACCGCGACTACGGCAGCATCGGCAACCCTCCCCCAAATATCCTTGTGCAGGGGCCTGGCCATCCAGTGGATTTCGCACGATTTCCCGAACTGCCGCCCGAGAACATCCTCGATCGAGACTCCAGACTCCTTCACTACGTTCCACATGCAGGCGAAGCATTTGACCATGTCTTATTCCCCGTGCCCGGAATCGCCGTTTTGCCGCTTCTGCGGCAAAACCATGTGTTTTTCAAGGTAGTTTCCGATCAGGTCCTTCAACATGGCCTCTTCCGGGGGGGCGAGGTTCTCGTCCTTTCCCGAAAGGT
>JAZQOA010000077.1:0-9016 GCA_045627605.1 Kiritimatiellia bacterium
CGACGAATTCCTCGCCGTAGCGAAGCGCCGACGAACTCATCAGCGGCGTGCCATGCGCCCTGGCCGACTCGAAGAACTTGACGGCTGTGGCCTTGTCGGGCGCGAAGGTCTTGTCGATGTAGAGCGGCTTGCCCGCCTTGAGCGCAAGCTCGGAAAGGCGTTCGTGGGCCTCGGGATTGGAAGGCGCCAAAACGCAGATGCAGTCGGACTTCTCCACGACCTCGGCGATGGAAGCCGCGGGCTTCATGCCGTTCTTCGCGCACCAGGCGGCCAGCGGAAGGCCGTCGGGGTTCGGGGACTCCTCCCAGGCGTAGCCCAGCTCGAATTCGGCGGCGCGCTTCGCCGCGGCAAACCACGACGGGTAGTTGTTGGCGTGCCACTCGTCGATGTGGAGGTCGATGAAACCGATTGTCTTTTTCATGGTGTCCTTTCGGAAGGTGTTGGGGAAAACGGGGAAATCAAAACGCTACTTGAGCTTGCCATGGGAAATCACGTCGTCGACCTGGTAGGTCTTGAAAACGCCGGGGCTGGTCTCAATGCGGATGACGCCGCCGGATATGGAATCCAGCACCCCCTTGTGCGACCCCGTCGCCGTGACGACCTCGTAGTCGGGGATGAAACGACGCTGCAGGACAACGCGGAGCGGTGTGCTCTCGCCGCGTTTCACTTCGCATTCGCCGGACTTGTCGAAATAGCCGGGCTTGACGAATTTCAAGATGTGCTTGCCGTCCGCGAGGCCATCGATTTCATACTGGAGGGAAAGTCCCTTCGTTTCGGAAGCCGGGGTTTCGCCGACCTTTGCGCCGTCGATAAAGACGGACACGCCTTCAGGCTCCGAAATGACGGTGAGCATACCGGTGTTGGACTTGAGGCGGAACTCCTCCGTGCCCTCGTCGCCGGCGGCGAGCGTAATGGTGCGGGCGACAGGGTCGTGGCCCGTCTTCTCCACGCGCACGCGGTGCTCGCCCGGTGCAACGCCCTCAAGGGTAAACGGCGTCTCGCCCTTGAACTCGTTGTCGAAGTAAACGCGGGCCTTGTCGGGGATGGAGACGACCTTGAGGACGGCGGGCTGAACCTCGAGCTTGATGTCGACCTTCAGGACCTCCGCCTCGCCCAGCTTGGTCATCTGCGTGTAGGGTTTGTAACCCGGGCAGGTGGCCTCGATGATGACGTCGCCCGCGGGGATTCGCTCGACAAGGCACGGAGCCGTGCCGCGGATAATGCCGTTGACCTTGATTTCGGCATCGTCGACGTTGCAGGTCACGTCAAGCGTGGCCGTGTCGGAAACGAGGGAGGCGGAAGCCTTGACGGGAACCCTGTCCGCCAGGACGAACTGCACCTTTGTCTCGCGGTAGCCCCCCAGGAAAAGGGTAGCCTGGTAGGTGCCGAGCACGAGGTCGGAGACCAGGCACGGGGTCTTGCCATACGACACGCCGCCGATGGTCACCTCGGCGCCGGGTGGATCACTCGTCAAAAGCGCGATGCCTGTCGTCTGGCGAAGCACGACCGAATGCGAGTAGGTCTCGTTCTCGACGATGCGAACCGTCGCGCGGTCCGGTGTGAAGCCGTCGGACGTCACCTCGACAAAATGGTCCCCGGGGGGCAGCTGCGCGGAAAGGGGGGCGTTGCCCATGTCGCGGCGGTCGATGAAGACCTTGGCCGAGGCAGGCGTGGCCTCGACCGACAGCGTGCCGGAGACGGGTTCCTGCACCTGGGGTTTTGCCGCGTGGGCGGAAAGGACGCAGGCCATCGCGGCGACAAAGGCCGCCTTTGCAATTTCAAATGAACGCATTTTTTACTTCCTTCCCTTCTTCAGGCGGTTTTCGACGTCGAGCAACTTGCGCGTGGCATCGGCATTGCGGGGGTCGTCGTCGTCGGGGATTTGCTCGCGGAGGATGCGCAACTCCTCGGCGGCCGTCTGCCAATCCTTGAGGTTGATGGCGCGGTCGGCCTTGAAACGCTGCTCTTCGTAGCGGCGGGCCAGTTCCTCCTCGGCTTCCGCGAGGCCGGAAACGGAGTCGGCGTAGAAATCGGGCTTGGGCTCGACCGTCTCCAGGTAGAAGGCCGACTCCTTGTAGCTCTTGACCGCCTCGAAGATGTTGCCGTGGGCAATGCCGCGCTCCTCGTAGAGGTTGCGGGCGTGCGTGTAGGCTTCAAGCGCCATCTCGACGAGTTTTTCGCGCGGGTACTGGATCGCCCAAATGCCCAGCTCGTTTTTGCCGAAGGTCTCGAGCGCCTCGCGGACGTCCTCGAAGATGGACGGTTCGACGCGGTTCTCGACCTTCAGGTGCTGGACGCGCCTGTTGGCGACGATTGTGATGTCCTTGGAGTCGAGGCGGCCTTCCGGCGCGATGCCGGAGGGAATGTCGTCAAGGCGGAAGAAGCCGCTGCGGTCGATGTTCTTCGCCAGCCGGGCGATGCTGTTCGACGGCACGACCGCGTCCTTCCGGACGTGGCGGTCTTCGGCGAGATCGTCGATTTCGATGGCGAGGAGTCCGCTTTCCGACAGGGACATGTGGTAGCGGAAGATGCTGTTTGTACCCGCCTCGACCTTCTCGTAGTCGACGACGAGCGGCAGAAGCGAAGGCTCCACGGGCTTCGAGATGACTGCGGCGGCATCCTCCTCCGGGGCGCGCATAATCATCGAGACGGCAACGGCAAGGACGGCAACGGCCGCCAGCCCCCAGACAAGCGGACGCCAATTCGGCCCCTTGGCGCCGCCTCCCCCGCCTTCCTGCTTGTCGAAGCCGAGGTCTACGACAACTCCCGGTGCCGCCCCTTTGTCCGCCGCGGGAGCCTGCGGCGCCGGGGACGAAGCCGGAGGGACGGACGAGGCGATATCGACGAGCGGCGCTGAAGGAGCAATATCGACGAGCGGCGCGGACGCCGTCTTGGCGGAGGGCATTGAAAGCGCCAGGACGGTGTCGCCGATCTGGATTTTGTCGCCGTTCTTCAGCACGGCGTCCTTGACTTCCGCGTCGTTGACATAGGTGCCGTTGGCGCTGTCAAGGTCGTAAATCTTCAAGACGCCGCCAGCGAGTTCCACGCGGCAATGCCGCCGTGAAAGAACGGGGTCCGCCAGGCAACAGTCGTTGTCGCCCGACCGCCCCAGCGAGACGGAGCCTTCCCTGAAGTCGATCCGGCGACCCTTGTCCGGCCCTTCGACGACCATCGCGTACGGCGTTGCTGTTTTATTTTCGCTCATTTTTTACCCTTCCAAAACATTTGACGCAACCTTGGAGACACGATGCGGCACCTCCCGCGCGTCATTCGATCTCCTCGCAGCGGACGAGTTCCGTCCCCTTGAACTGGAAGAGGAGGAGGTGCAACTCGGTTCCTTCGGCGAGTTTCGGCACGAAGGGGTCGGCGGCGTAGCGCCGGAGCTGGGCGATCCCCTCCTCCGCCTTCGCGGCGAGCTCGTCCGGCGAGGCGTCGGCGCCCGAATACTTCAGCTCGACGATATAGCTGTGCCGCACGTCGCCGTTGTACACCCGCTCGGGGAAGAGGCAGAAGTCGCAATACCCGCGTGAAAGCTCCATCTCCGGCTTGACGAGGTAGTACGAGACGTGCCCGAACTCCGCCTGCATGTAGCCCTGGATGCGGAGTTCGCCGCTGATGCCGCCGCGCACGGGCGTGGGGTTCGCGTAGTCCTCCGCCAGGCGCCTCAGGAAAGGCTCCCACTCGCCCCGGTAGGCGAAGGCGCTCGCCAGGCGCGCCCAGCGGGACCAGTCCGGCTTCGCCGCCCGGCGGGAGCTGTCGCGGAGGTAATTGAAAATCTGCTTCTCCACGCAGGCGTTCGGGACGCGGAAGAAGGACATTCCCTCCTTGCGCTCCGCCATCGAGAGGACGCCGTAGTAGTGGAAGAGCGAGCGGAAGTTGTCCGGCTCCACCAGCCGGTCGGCCGGGAAGCTCTCGACAAGTTCAAACGAGATTTCGCCCGTCGCCGCGAGCTCCTCCGTGAGCGGCGAGACGTCCTCGACGTTCTCCGCGCCCATTTGCCGCTGGATGTCGACGATCGTCTCCAGCTTGGCGTAGTCCGTCGAGATGTTCCGGTCGACCATGTTCTCGGGGGGGACGCCCAGCCCGACAAGCGACTGGAGATGGTAGAGGACCATGTCGGAGTTGAAGACGCTTTCACGGCCGATCTTCGCGTTGGAAAAGCAGTAGCCGTCGTACCACGGCTTGATGGACTTCACGATCGCCTCGGGCTCGCCCTCCGTGAACTCGCCCGCGCCCTTGAAGTCGCGGTAGACTTGCAGGACCTCTTCCTCCGAGAAGCCCAGCATCGCGTTGAACCGGGCGTCCTGCGAGATGTTGCGCGCGATGTTGAAGCCGCTCGTCAAGTCGTCCATCGTCACCGGCGACACACCCGTCATGAAGATGCGGTCGAAATTACCCTTGAAAAGCTTGAACCACTCGCGGCAGAAGCCGACGCCATGCGTGATCGACTTGTACGGGTCGCCCCCCGCCGAACGGATCAGGGCGTTCGTGAAGTTGTCGTATTCGTCGATGAAAAGGTAGAGGGGAAAATTGCGCAACTTAGCCCAGTTGAGCAACCTGTCGAACTGTGCGCCGACGCCGATTTTTTCGAATCCCGCCGCGAAACCGGCATCGAAGCACTCGGGATAAGCCTCCACCATCGCGATGAGACGCTCGGAGACATAGGAGGCGAACCGGTCTTCAAGGGACTGGCTGCTGTCCCCTTTGTTCACCTGCGAGAAGTCCAGTGCCAGGACCAGGTACTTGTTGCGGTTCGGCGTCGGGCATTTGGCAATGGCGAGGTCGCCGAAAAGGCTGTCGAAGTTGGCCTTCTCGTTTATGTCGTAGTAGGCCTTCAGCATGTTCAGGAAGAGCGACTTGCCGAAGCGACGCGGACGCACGAGGAAGACAAACGAGCCCGCCTGCTCGAGTTTCGGCAGGTACCCCGTCTTGTCCACGTAGTAGTAGCCCTCGTTTCGGATCCGCTTGAAATCCGAAATGCCATACGGTATGCTTGTCGCGTCCAATTGATTCATGCCCAAATTATATCATATTCCAACACATTGTGGGCGATCCGCCCTTTGCGCCGGGGACGGTTGCGCCGGCAAACGTCATGGACGCGCCATAAGTGCATCCGCCTCCTCGCGCGTGGCAAGCGGCACGACCGGGAGGGCCGCCTGCGCCATTTCCACCGCGCGAATGTGTTCCCGGGCGCACTCAAGGGTGCAGCCGAGGTTTTCCAAACCGGCGCCGCGGACATGCCGGGCGAAGCTCCGGAACATCTGGCGTTGCGGATCATCGCCCTTCTCCTCGCGCAAGACCTCCCCGGCCTTCGACAGCAATCGCCAGCCGTAGTAGGTCCAGCTCACCGTGGCGGCCTCCAGCTCGAAGGTGACGACGGTTGGCACCTGCTTCGTCACGGCATGCGAAAACTTCGCGGAGACGGGGACGCCTTCCGCCGTCTGGAAAGTGAGCGCGCACGTGTCGAAATTGTCGATGTTCGCGCGCCATTTCCAAAGCCCGCCTTCCACGGCGGTGACGCGGGCCGAATCTTCGAGGCCCGCCCCCGCCCCGAAAAGGGCGAGGTTGATGTAGTGCGCGTAGGCGTTGGCGAAAGGCGAATCGTAAACGGGACGGCCATCCGGCGTCCTTTTCATCCCGGCCCAGGAATTGCGCGCGTAGTAGGCGTCGTCGCGGAACGACGAACCAACAGCCTTGGCCGAGAGCAACTTGCCATACCGGCCGGAAAGGATGAGCTCCTTGATTTCGCGGACTTCCTTCGTGAAGATGACTTGAAAGGCGATGAAGGCGGGAAGGTGCGCGGCGTCGCGGGCGGCGATCATCGCGTCGGCGTCCGCGACGGTAGGCGCAGCGGGTTTCTCGCAGAGCACTGCGGCGCCGGCCTTGAGCGCGGCGGCGGCAACGGCGCGGTGCGCCCCGATGCCCACGGCGACGGAGACGGCGTCGGGCCGCGCAGCGGCAAGCATCTCAGCCACGTCGCCAAAGCACTTGACGCCCCGCGCAGCGAGGGGAGCGAGGGTTGCGGCGTTAAGATCGCACGCAGCCACAAGGCGAACCCCGCCCCGTTCCTCCAGGGCGGTCCAGTTGTCGACGTGCGTGGCGCCCCAGCCCCCGGCGCCGACAACCGCGACAGAAAGAGGCCTGTCCATTTCGGGGCTAATCCACGCGGGCGAGGTTGAGAATCTTGACGCAGGTCTCGCTGAAGGAGAGCCCGGCCTTGGCCGCCGCCTTCGGGACGAGACTCGTCGCGGTGAAGCCCGGCACGGTGTTGACTTCGAGCGCGTAGCATTCACCGGCTTCGGTCACGCGGAAATCGACGCGCGAAAGACCGCGCGCGCCAATTGCCTCGCAGGCCTTGAGCGCCAGCGCCTTGCACTTGAGCGTCAGCGGCGTGTCGTCAAGCGGCGTGTAAACCGTCGCGCCCTTGGTGTATTTCGACGCATAGTCGTAGACGCCGCAGTTGGGCGCGATCTCGATGATCGGCAACGCCTCGCCGGCGACGACGCTGGCCGTCCACTCCCGGCCCGGGATGTATTCCTCGACAAGGACGCGCTCGTCGATCTTGCGCGCAGTCTCCAGCGCCTTCTCCCATTCCTCGGGGTAGCACGGGCAAGTCAGGCCCACGCTCGACCCGTCTCTCGGCGGCTTCACCGCCAGCGGGAACTTCAGCGACGTTTTCGCCTCGCCCGCCTCGAGGATCTGGTAGGCGGGCGTGGGGATGCCGGCCTTGATGAACTCCTTCTTCGTGGCAACCTTGTCGATGGCGATGGCACTCGCCTTGGCGCCGGGCCCGGTGTACGGGATGCCGAGCCGGTTGAGGTCCGCCTGGACCTTGCCATTCTCGCCATACCCGCCGTGGAGCGCGATGAAAACCGCCTCCGTCCCCGCCGGGATGCGGCCCTCGATGGATTCCTCGTCAAGCACGACGCTCGTCACGTCGCATCCGGCGTCGATGAGGCCCTGGGCAATGCCCGCGCCCGAACGCAGGGAGACGTCCCGCTCGCTTGAAATGCCGCCCATGAGGACGGCGACCTTCCTGAACTTCACCATATCCTGACTTCCCTTTCCAAATCAATTCCGAATTTTTCCAGCACCCGCCGGTGCATCAGCGCCATCAGCGCGGCAATGTCCGACGCCGTCGCGTCGTCATCCGTCGCGATGACATTGGCGTGTCTTTCCGCCACGAAGGCCCCGCCCACGCGGAGCCCCTTGCACCCGGCCTCGTCAAGCAACTTGCCCGCCGAGGTTCCCTCCGGGTTTTTGAAAACCGACCCCGCCGTGCGCAACCCCGAGAAATCAAGGCGGAGCGCACGGAATTTCTCCATGCGCGCCGCGACCTCGGCCGGGGCGGAGCGCTCCAGCACAAGCGTGGCGGACGCCGCCACCTTGTCCGCGAGGAACGCGCATTTCCGGTAGGCGAACCCGCATTCCCCGCGTGACGCCTCGTGGCGGCGCCCGTCGGCCGAGTAGGCCACGACCCGGGCGACCCTGTCGCCAATCGCGCCATGCCGCGTGCCGGCATTCATCGCCAGCCAGCCGCCCACCGTGCCGGGAATGCCCGCCATGCACTCGAGCCCCGAAAGCCCCGCTTCGCGGAGCCGCGAAAGCATCAGCGCGCCCGAAAGCCCGCAACCGACATCCACGGTGACGCCGTCGTCGCGGATGGACATGCCGCACATGCCGATTTTCACAACCATGTCGCGGACGCCAAGATCGGAGACCAGGAGATTCGTCCCCTGCCCCAGCACCCTGACCCGGCCGGGATTGGCGACCAGCGCCCGAGAGAGGGAGGGTTCGTCGCGGACAACCTCGTAGGCATCCGACGAAAACCCAATGCCATACGAAATCTTCGCGCAAGGCGACCTTGTTTCGCCGCCAAAATCCATTTTCGCCGCCGCCAGGAGCGGCACCATTGAGATGATGTCGCCGGCGCCGACGACCAGGATGACGTCGCCGCGCGCCAGACCCGCCACGGGGCTCGCCAGGTAGGCGGCCGCGTCGCGGACGGAAGGCGCAAGCTTTGGCAGGGGAACCGCCCGGTCCTTCGCGTTGGCCTGGCGGAAAATCGCGTAGAGATCTTCGGACTCTCCGCCGGCAATCGGTTTTTCCGAAGCGGCGTAAACCGGCAAAAGGAGGAGTTCGTCGACGCCCTTGAAGGCCGCTGGAAAATCCGCGCCAAGCGCCTTGGTGCGCGTATGGCGGTGCGGTTGGAAAACGGCGACAAGCCGACGGTGCGGGCGCAGCAGCGCCGTTTCCACAAGGGCGCGGATTTCGGCCGGGTGGTGCGAGTAGTCCGCCACCACCTCGATGCCCGCCGCATTTTCATGCACCTCGTAGCGGCGGCGCGGCAACTCGCAAAGGCAATCGAGTGCGCCGACGGCTTCCGCCGCGCCGTAGCCCAGCGAAAGGCAGGCGCCGACCGCGCCAAGGGCGTTAAGCACGTTGTGGCGGCCCGGGACGCCAATGGTGGCGCGCCCGGCGAACGCGTCCCCGAAGAAAACATCGAACGACGCCCCTTCCGCCCCGCACGAGATGTTTTGCGCCCGGAGCGCCGCCTTTTCCGAAAAACCATAGCCAAGGGCGTCGGGAATTCCGGCGGCGACTTCGCAGGCGGCGGCGTTTTCAACGCAGTACACCACGCGCCCGGTGGTCGCCCGGCAGACGGTCCTGAAGCAGTTTTCCAAGGCTTCGAAAGAGGCGAAATGCTCCATGTGGTCGGCGTCGACCGACGTCACCACGGTGACGCGCGGCGCGTAAAGCGCAAGTGTGCCGTCGCTTTCGTCCGCCTCGACAACAAATGGGGCCCCATCGGCGGGAGGGGCGGCCACGCCGCCCATGGACGGCGTCGAGCCGCCAATGCACCAGCCGACGCCCGCCTGGCCGAGACGACGCAACAGCGCGACAGTGAAGCAGCTGGTCGAGGTCTTGCCGTGGGAGCCGCAAATGGCGACGCCAAGGGATTCGCCGACAAGCCGGGCGAGCATTTCGCCGCGGCGGACGATTTCCACGCCGGCTT
>JAZQOA010000078.1:0-8640 GCA_045627605.1 Kiritimatiellia bacterium
CCGAGACGCTTGACCTCTTCGGGCGCGGTCTGGTGTCTCGGTCCGGCAAGGTGCCGATGGGCTGCGCCGTCGCGCCTCCCGGCGGCACGTGCATCATTGTGAGGTAAGGCGATTGACGGACTGGTTGTTTTGGGCACGAAATGGCGTGTTTGTTAATTTCGTGCCCGAAATGTTAATACCGAGTTTGGGCACGAAATGATGAATATGGTTGATTTCGTGCCCGAAATTTTGTATATTATCCCTTGGAATGCTTCAAGGAGATAAAGACGCATGTTTGTTGGCCGGCAGTTTGCTTTGGGAAGACTGGAGGGGCTTTGGCAAAAGTCCACTCCGTCGCTGATTACTGTGCGTGGCCGTCGCCGCATTGGCAAGTCAACGCTTATCAGTGAGTTTGCGCGTCGGACGGCGGATCACTTCATTTCCATTGACGGTCAGGCTCCGGGCGAGGGCGTGGACAACAAGGTTCAGCTTAGAAGCTTTGTCGAACAGCTGTCCTTGCAGACGAATGCACCTGATGTCCCGGTCAAAAGCTGGCTTCAGGCCTTTCAGCTGTTGGAGAACTCCCTGCCGCGGGAGGGGCGTACGGTTGTCCTTCTCGATGAAATCTCGTGGATGGGTGGTTATGACGCGGCTTTTGCCGGTACGCTGAAGATTGTCTGGGACAAGAGGTTGACGGCGCATGAGAACCTGGTTCTCGTCCTGTGCGGCAGCGTCTCCAGCTGGATCGCCGAGAACATCCTGCGGGGAACGGGTTTCGCCGGACGTGATTCGCTTGATCTGGTCATGGACGAACTTTCCCTGCGTGATTGTGTGCCGTTCTGGCACGAAACGGCCGGGCGAACGGGCGTTGGCGAAAAGCTCGACTTCCTTTCGGTTACCGGCGGCGTGCCGAAGTATCTGGAAGAGCTGAAGCCTCAGTTGGATGCAAATGAAAACATTCGACAGCTCTGCTTTTCGCCGGATGGCATCCTCTATCGCGATTTCGACCAGATCTTCAGCAAGATCTTCGGCAAGAAGTCCGAAGACCGCAAGGCGGTTCTGAAAGCCGTGGCCTACGGCTCAAGGACCTTGGACGAGATTGCGCGGTCTTTGGGCAAGGAAAGAAACGGCCATCTCGGGGATGTCCTCGAAGAGCTGGAGTTGGCCGGCTTCATTGCCAAGGACCAGGGCGTCAATCCAAGCACGGGGAAAGTCGGGCGCATCGCCCAGTATCGCCTCAAGGACAACTACACGCGCTTTTACCTGCATCACATCGAACCTCATGCGCGGGAAATCGCATCGGGACTCTATCGCTTTGAATCGCTGTCATCCCTGCAGGGATGGTCAACGATCAAGGGTCTCCAGTTTGAGAACCTGGTTGTCTCGAACTACCGCACCCTCTTGCCCATTCTGGGAATAGACGGCGCCTCGCTCCTTTCGGCCGCCCCCTATCGGCGCGGACGCGTCGGGGATGAGGCTGGCGTGCAGGTTGACATGCTGTTGCAGACCAAGTCGACGGCCTATGTCGTCGAAATCAAGCGCCAGGCGAACATTGAGGCGGACATCGTGGCTGAAATCGGCGAAAAGGTGCGCCGCCTGGGCTACCGTTCGTCTGCCTCCGTGCGCACGGTGCTTGTCTACGAAGGCCGTCTGGCACCGTCCGTCCGACTCGACCATGCGGTCGATTTCATCGTTCCGGCCGAGCGGCTTTTCGAATGAAGGAGGAGTATTAAAACATGAACACGGGGTTTGAGCAGATGAAAAGAGCCGCTTTTGCTGCGGCCGTCTTTGTCGTAGCGGGTGTTTTCGCCGGAAACACGCTGAATGTTCCCTCGGACTATTCGACGCTGGAGACGGCGCTTGCCGTGGCGCAGGACGGCGACGAGATCGTGCTTGCGGCGGATACCTATACGACCGCGGCGTTGATCACGGTGTCGGACGGCATCACGATCCGCGGCGCGACGGGCAATCCCGAGGATGTCGTCATCAAGGCGAGCGGCAGCCACCGCATGTTCGCGCTGGACCACGCCGATGCGAAGCTTTCGTGCATTACCATCTCGGGCGGCACGTTAGGCGGCAAGGAATACGGCGGCGGCGTCATGATCACCGAGGCGGGCGGTACGGTCGAGCGGTGCGTGATCTGCAATTGCCTCTGCGACGGCACCCAGGGCACCGGTGCCGGCGTCTACATCGAGCCCAATTCGCCCGGGCTCGTGGACGCGTGCGTGATCCGCAACTGCGACTGCAGGGCGAACTGGGACAGCTTCAAGGGCGGCCTTGCGATCACGCTTGACGGTGGCGAGGCGCGGAGTTGTCTCATCGTCGGGAATTCGTCCGCGACCCTCTTCGGGTCGGCCTGCGGCGCGGTGCTCGTCAGGGGCGGACGGCTCGTGAATTGCACGGTGACCGGCAACTCCACCATGAAGTGTCCGGGTGTGGTGGCCGAGAGCGGCACGGTGGAGAACTGCCTCATCGCCGAGAACGAGAGTCCGGTCTCGACGGACGCGAAGACCATCACGTGGTCGGGCAATGCGAGCTGCTTCACGAATTGCGTCGGCACGCACGCGATGAACGGGACCTGCACGGCGATGGAGCATCCGTTCGTCAACTCCGCGGCGGGCGATTTTGCGCCATTGCTCGGCACGGCGGCGGTCGACACCGGCGCCGTTGAGGACTGGATGGCCGATGCGAAGGACGTCCTCGGCAACGCCCGCGTGAGCGGCGACGCACCCGATATCGGCGCGATCGAGTACAACCAGTCGAGACTTTCCGCGTGCGTCGCCACCGACGTCACTTTCGGCAAGGCACCGCTTGACGTGACGTTCACCGTCACGGCCGCCGGCGCGACGGGCGCCGTCACCTGCTTCTGGGACTGGAACGGCGATGGCGAAGTGGACGAGACGTCCAACGGCACGGTCACCCACCGCTTCGTCGATTCGGGAATCTACAACGTGCTGCTGTCGGTCAAGGACGAGTCCGCCGCGCCTGAGTTCTTGGTGCCGCAGGTGATGCGGATCTCCGTGCTTGGCGATAAGATCCGCGTGGTGAAGGACAATCCAAACGCCGCGCCGCCCTACGACACTTGGGCGAACGCCGCGCCCTCGATCGAAACAGCGGTTGACGTTGCGGAGACCGGGTACGAAATCGTCGTCTCGAACGGCACCTACACGACCGCGGCGGAAATCTTCATTAACAAAGGCGTGACGATTCGCGGACTCACTGGTGACCCAGAGGACGTCACCATCAAGGCGAGCGGCCGCCATCGCATGTTCGCGCTGGCTCACGCCGACGCGAAGCTCTCGGGGCTCACCATTTCCGGCGGCACGATGGGAGCGCGCGAAAACGGCGGTGGCGTCAGGATCACCGTGGAGGGCGGCACGGTCGAGCGGTGCGTCGTGCGCGATTGCTTTTGCGACGGCACTTCATGCACGGGAGCTGGCATCTACATTGAGGCCGATTCGCCCGGGCTGGTGGACTCCTGCGTGATCCGCAACTGCGATTGCGGGACGAACTGGGACAGCTTCAGGGGTGGCCTCGCGATCACGCTCGACGGCGGCGAGGCGCGAAACTGCCTCATCGTGGAGAACTCCTCTGCGACTCTCTTCGGGTCGGACTGCGGCGCGGTGCTCGTGAGGGGCGGACGGCTCGTGAACTGCACGGTGACCGGCAATTCCAACAAGAAGTGCCCGGGCGTGGTGGCCGAGAGCGGCACGGTGGCGGACTGCCTGATCGCCGAGAACAAATGCACAACATCGGAAAATTTGAAGTCGGCGACATGGTCTGGCACCGCGAAATGCTTCACGAACTGCGTCGGTACGGCGGCGATGAATGACTGGTGCCGGGAGGAAGCGCATCCGTTCGTCAATTCCGCGGCGGGTGATTACACGCCCGCGCTCGGCACGGCGGCGGTTGACTCCGGCGTCCGCAAGGACTGGATGGTCGAGGGCGCGAAGGACCTCCTCGGCAACGACCGTGTGAGCGGCGGTGCACCCGATGTCGGGGCGATCGAGTACGAGCAGTCCCAGTTCGGCGCGTCCTTCGGCGCGAATGTCACGTTCGGCAAGGCGCCGCTCGAAGTGGTCTTCACAGTGACATCCATCGGAGCGACGGACGGCATCACCTGCTCCTGGGACTGGGACGGCGACGGCACCATGGACGAGGAAACCGACGGATCAACGACACACACGTTCATGACGCCGACCTACAGCGGTGTGCGTCTCTCGGTGAAGAACAACGCCACGGACGCGATCATTGATGTGCCGCAAGAGGTGTTCATCACCGCATGTGGTGACGAAATCCGCGTCGTGAAGGACAATCCTAACGCCGCGCCGCCTTACGACAACTGGGCGAACGCCGCGCCAACCCTTGAGACCGCGTACGCCATTGCGGAAGGCGGGTGCGAAATCGTCATCTCGAACGGCATCCATACGCTCCTGGCGGAAATCGCCGTGAACAAGAACGTGACGATTCGCGGAGTGACGGGCGATCCAGGGGACGTTATCATCAAGGCGAGCGGCAACCATCGCATGTTCACGCTGAACAACGCCGGGGCGAAACTCGCGGGACTCACCATCGCCGGCGGCACGATAACGGCGGCGAACGATAACGGCGGCGGCGTCAAGATCGCCTCGGAGGGCGGCACGGTCGAGCGGTGCGTCGTGTGCGGTTGCCAGACCGCCAGCAGCGGCGGTTGCGGCATCGGCATCCACATCGCGGCCGGTTCGCCCGCGCTCGTGGACTCGTGCGTGATCAGCAACTGCGTCAACGTGGCGAATTACGAGAGCTTCAGGGGCGGTCTTGCGCTTACGCTCGAGGGTGGCGAGGCGCGCAACTGCCTCATCACGGGGAATTCGTCGGACGCCAACTTCGACCTGACGGACAGATACTACGGATCGGCGTATGTCAAGGGCGGTCGGCTCGTGAACTGCACGGTGACGGGCAATACCTGCAAGAAGTGTCCGGGCGTGTTGGCCGAGAGCGGCACGGTCAGGAACTGCATCATTTCCGGGAATACCAGCAAGTCGGCTGGTGCGGACGCGAAGATGGCGACCTGGGCGGGCGCGGAGTCGTGCTTCGACCACTGCATCGGTTCCGTCAAGATCAACGACAGCTGCTTTGCGGGCGAGGACTTCTTCATGGACGCGGCGAATGGCGACTACCGTCTTGCGAAGGATTCCGCGGCCTTAGACAAGGGCGTTAAGGAGCCGTGGATGGCGGATCCGGACGGGAAGGACTTTTTCGGAGGCAGGCGAGTCTCGAACCTCATTCCCGACCTCGGCTACCATGAGCTGCAGGTGCGTGGCTTCTGCATCTTCGTGAGGTAGCGGTTCTGGCGGTTGGCGTCGCTTCGCCCCGTTTTCATCCCCTCAGCACCGACGGGGGACGGCAGGGGCGGCGTGTCTCGGCATTGACGAAGGCGAGCGTGGTCGTGCCCGTGGCGTTGGTTTCGCCGGCGGGGTTGCGGACGACGTAGTCGATCGCGATCCTCGCCCGCGGCGCTTCCTTCACGATGGTTTCGACCGTGAGCACTTCGTCGTATTGAGCCGGTCTGGAATATTGCACGGCGACGTCGACGACGGGCATCATGATTCCGCTTTTCTCAAGTTCCGCGTACGACAGCCCCGCGCTCCGGAACATTTCCTCGCGGGCGATCTCAAAGTACTTGACGTAGTTGCCGTGCCAGACGACCCCCATCTTGTCGGTGTCGAAGTAGTTGACGCGGATTTGCGTGGAATGGGTGAACGGATAGGTCATTGGACTTCCCCCTGCCGGCCGACTTCGGGCAGACGCATCGAAACAATTTTCGAGACGCCTTTCTCCGGCATGGTCACGCCGTAGACGATGCCCGAATTGGCGATCGAGTGCTGGTTGTGGGTGATGATGAGGAACTGCGACTGGACGAGAAAGTCCTTCAGCGCCTGGACGAAGCGGCCGATGTTGGAGTCGTCGAGGGCGGCGTCGAGTTCGTCGAGCAGGCAGAAGGGACTCGGCTTGATGAGGTAGATTGCGAAAAGCAGGCTCACGGCGGTCATCGTGCGCTCGCCGCCCGAAAGCAGCGAGATTGACTGCGGTCGCTTGCCGGGCGGTCGCGCGATGATCTCGACGCCGCACTCCAGCGGGTCCTCCTCGTTGTCGACGACAATCAGCTTTGCTGTGCCGCCGTTGAAGAGCTTGGTGAACATCGTCTCGAAATTGGCGTTGGCCTGCGCGAAGGTCTCCTTGAACATCTCGGAGCTCTTCTGGTTGATCATGTGGATGAGGTCGACGAGTTCCGCGCGGGCTTTCTTGAGGTCTTCCTCCTGCGTGCTTTCAAGGTTGTAGCGTTCTTCAAGTTCCTTGTACTCGTCGATGGCCACGAGGTTGACGGGGCCGATATCGGCGATGGCGACGTTGAGCTCGTCGATACGCGCCTTGGCGGCTTCGCGCGTGGGTTCCCCTCCGGGCCATTCCGGCAGGGGTTCCTCGAGGATTTGCTCGACGGAGAGCGCGTATTCCTGCTGGACGCGCTCAATGCGGTTCTGGCGGCGCATCGAGACTTCGGTCTTTTCGATGTCGAGCGCCCCGTGGCGCCCGCGAATGGCGTCGAGCCCCTGGCGGGCGGCGGCAAGCCTGTTCTCGGCGCGCTGGAGGTCGACGTTCTTCTCGGCGCGCTGGAGCTTGAGGCTTTCAAGGCGCGCCCGGGATTCCTCGGCGGCGCGTTGCATCGGCACGAGCTGTTCGCGCGTGGCGTTGATCTGCGCCGTGAGGGTGCCGATGTTCTCGTCGTAGGACTTCATGCCCTTTGAGCGGCCTTCGAGCGATCGCTTGATTTCCTCGATGCGGTTTTCGTAGATCGTGATCTGCCCGCGCGTCTGGTTGAGCTCCTGCGTGCGGTTGCCTTCGCGGAGCTTGGCGTCGATGAGTTCGCGCCCGTGCTCGTTGAAGTCGCCTTCGCGCTCGGCGAGCGACTGCTGGAATTCCTCGAGGCTGTGCAGGAAGTCGTCGCGGCTGGAGACGATTTCCTCGAGCTCGGCGCGCACCTCGTCCTTCTCCGCCTCGGCTTCGCGCGTCCGCTCAATCGCCAGGCGCATTTCGGCGGCGACGACTTCGAGGCGCTCCCGCGAACGGTCGGCGTCGCGCGTGAGGCTGGCGAGTTCGCCTTCTTTCTGGGCGGCTTCGCGACGGGCTTCGTCGAGCGCGGCGCGGGCACCGCCGAGTGCGGAGGCAAGTGCCGCTTCGCGTTGCGCGGCTTCCTTGACGTCGGCATGAAGTTCGCCGAGGTGGTGCTCTTCCGACTCGACGAGTTTTACGCCGTCGTCGATTTCCATCCGGCGCGAAAGCGGGCTGGCCCCCGTCTCCGACTGCCACAGCTCGAAGAACCCGTCGCCGCGGAAGACGGCGCCGGAAAGCGTCACAACCGTGACTCCCTCCGGAATCTGCGCGGGGACGGACGTGGCGTCGTCCGCGACATAGACGTTGTCCAACAGGGCTTTGCCGCGCTCCCTGAAGGCCTCGTCGACCTCGATGGCGTCCGCGAGCAACGTGAGCCCGGCCGGGGCGGCCCAGTTGGCCGGATGCCGCGCGGGCCCCGAAAGCGAGACGAGCCTTGTTGGCGCGGCCTTGTCGGCGAGGCGTTCGAAAATCCCCGCGGCATCCGCAGGCGAAGCGATGACAACGGCGTCAATCCAGGCGCGCAGGACGGCTTCAAGGGCGAGACGGTATTTTGCGTGGGCGCTGAACTTGTCCGCGAGGGGGCCGACGACCATTCCCGGCTCAAGTGAAAGCGGATTGGCCGGGTCGAGCAGCATCTTCGAGCCGGCCTGGAACGACTCGGCGTTTTCCTCCTGTTCGCGGAGGAGGTCGAGCTTGGCCTTGTGCGCGGCGAGCTGCGAGGTCTGGCGGGCGAGTTCGTCCTGCCCGCTCCTGATTAGCTCGCGGACGGACTCCAGCTCGGCCTCGGCGGCGTCGCAGGCGTCCTGGGCGTCCGCCTCCTTCGCGGTGAGCGTTTCGAGAATGCCCTCGGCGCTGGTCTTGCCTTCGACGAGGATGTCGAGGTCGGCCTTGAGCTTGTCGTGTTCGCCCGTGAGGCGCTCGCGCTGGACGTCCGCCGCGTGTTGCTTGGCGTCCATCGTCGAGAGGCGGTTCTGCAGGAAGACCGTGCGGCGTTCGCGTTCGAGGCTTTCGTCGCGCTTCGCCTGGAGGTCGCGCCGCAGCTGTTCGATGGCGAGGCGTTCGTCCTCGGTGCGCCGCTGGATGATTTCGCGCTCCTCCTTTGCGGCGACGACTTCGAGGGAGAGGCGCTTCGAGGCTGTTTCGAGCTGCGCGATCTGCTCGCTGAGCTGGGTGAGCTGCGTGCGCATTTCGGAGGCCTCGCGGCTGTCGCGGTCCGCCCATGCGCGGTAGTCGGCGATGCGCTGTTCGCCGATCGCGATGATTTCCTTCGAGTGTTCGAGGCGGCTTTGGTCCTGGGCCGCGGTTTCGGTGGCGGCGTTGATGGCGTCCTCGTGCTCGGCCATGTCGGCGCGGATCTGCGCGGTGCCCGCCTCGGCGTCCGCGACGGCTTCGAGGGCGGCGTTTTCACGGCCCACCGTTTCCTCAAGTTCGGCGGCGACATCGGCGAGGTGACGGTCGATGTCCGCGATCTCCTGGCGGGCGGTGAAGATGTCGAGGATGCGGAGCTCG
>JAZQOA010000079.1:0-11180 GCA_045627605.1 Kiritimatiellia bacterium
CGGGAGCATAGAGGCTCCAGACATCAAAATGATAGCCAACGCTCTCAAAGTCTGAAACGATGGTTTGCAAGACTTCCCCATCTTTCATTCTTGCAAGATGTATCACATTTTCGCCGACAACAACCCGTGGCTGATGAGTCCGCATATATTCCAGCAAAATACGATACAGTTTTCCTCGCTTCCCTTCAAGCCCGGTTTTTGTTCCCGAAGAAGAGAAATCCTGACAGGGGAATCCACCGATTAAAATATCAGTCCTCTGTAATTGCCCTACGTCAACTTTGGTCAAGTCAGCCTCATCAATTCGGTTATCCACATTCAACTTGTAACACTCAACCGCATCCTTTAAGAAGTCATAAGCGCCGACGATGTTAAACGGAAGAGGTTCATAACTCTTTCCGAGGACTGAAAACCCACCTCTAAACCCAAAGTCAAGCCCTCCACATCCAGAAAAGAAAGATGTCACTTCATAAGGGCGATCCGCATTATTAAAGTGATTTGATTTCGCATTATCACTGTCTTTAAACCCGCATTGAAACACAGCCTTGTGTCTCAATGCTCTGGTCTGCGGTTTACCATCTTTTCTTCTCATCTATACGCCCTCCATCACGCGCTGACGAGAATATCCGGGTAGTATTCACCCGTCGTGAGGGTGATCCACACGTTGCCATCGGCCTTGTAGTCGCCAAACGATTTCAATCTCTTTGCCATTCCGAATCTTTCCAGTGGTGCAATCAGGGCATAGTAATCCCATGAAGAAAAACGCCTTTATTATATCATTTTGGGTCTGTTTCGGCAGTAGTCAGTTTCCGACACGCTTATCCCGTTTTTTTCGGGATAAAACATCCCGATTTCTTTCGAGCGCCCCGAAAACACTGGCTTGAACATTTTCTTGAAGACAAGTACTGGGACGGAAAGTCATTTTACGAAGTCGCCCCTGATATGGAATGGATTGATCTGTAAAGGCCGGTCCCCATGACCCCCATAGGCAAGAAGCCCGACCATTAGCCATCGGCACCCCATGTTAGAGACGTAAAATCGCACCCTCGGCGCGGCGGCACACACTCCCCTCTTCTCCCAACTCTCAACTCACAACTATCCTACTTCAGGTCTTTGCTCCTGTCGGCCGGGATGTTGTAGGTTTCAAGGATGTTCGGCAACGCCTCGCGCATCTTCGCCGTTTCAACGACGATGGAATAGTCCCACTTGTCGCCGTTGTCGGCGCCGATGCGGATGAACTCGTCCTTGCTGTTGTCGAGCAGGTCGACGAGGTGCCGGAGGTTGCGGACCTTGACGCCGTTGACGCTTCGCACAAGCATGCCGTCAACCCCGAGGTACCCTTCGACGGAGTTGTCCGCCAGGACATCGGCGATCACGACGGCCATGTCATCCGGGGTCTTGCGCTCCGCAAAGACATCCTCGTCGTATTTCTGCCGGCTGGCGCGGAGAAAATCGTATGACAAGGTGGAGAAGACAAAACCGCCGAAGACATAGTAGTCGGGCGCCTTGTCATACATGAAGCCGTACATGCGCGGGTTCTTCTTCAAAATCGGAATCGTCGCCGCCACTTTCCGGCCGTCGCGGAGGACGACAACGGGGATATTCTCGCCGATTTGCCTCATGCTCATGAGGAAGAACCAGGAGCGGCGCTTGTTCTTCTCAATCCTGACGTTGCCGTTGTTGGCGACCTTGCATCCGTCGATTTCGAGGATGATGTCGCCGACCAGGACGGAGTTCGTGCCCAGCACGTCGTCGACATGCGAGACGCGGATGCCTGTCATGCCGTTCTCCATCTTGTAGAACTTCCGGGCCGACTCGCTCTCAAGATTTTCGGTGTCGAAGACCGTGTTGCAAAAGCCATTGACAACGCCATCCCCGATGTCGCGGAGGAAGTGGCGGATAATCTCCGTCGGAATCATGTAGCCCAGCGACTCGCCCCGGTTGTCGCCCTGGAAGGCGATGCCGCAAATCTCGCCGGTGGCGGCGTCGAGTACCGGGCCCCCGCTGTTTCCGGGGTTGATGGCGGCGTCGATTTGCGCGGCGAGGAGCCAGCACAGGGACTGGGCATACTGCTGGTCCTCGATTCGGGAAACGATCCCCTCCGTGAAGGAAAGTCCTTCGCCGCCAAGCGGATAGCCAACCGCCAGGACATGCGCCTGCTCATCTGGCGTCTCCCCGATGGGGAGCGGCGTGACGTCCGCCATGAACGCCTTGTCGTCGACCTTGACGAGGGCGAGGTCGCAGTCGTTGTCGATGAACTCGACACGCCCCTTGTAGATCGAGTCCTCGTTGTGCTTGCGGATGCGGATGAACGTGGAGTCCGCCACGCAATGCGCGCAGGTGAGGATGCGCCCGTCGCCAATCACGACGCCGCTGCCGTCGCCGCCGTCCGACTGGTTCTGCCACGGGGCGTAGATCACGGCCTTCGAGGTCACGACTTCGAGCTTGACGACGCCGTTGAGAATGTTGTTTTGAGTTTCCCCATCGGGCGCCGCCTCCTGCGCCGGGGCCATGCCCGCCGCAAATGCGAGAGCCATGCCCACCGCAATTCCAATGCCTGTTTTCAATTGTGCCGCCATTATTTTGCCTTCCCTTTTGCGAGTTTTGAATTGCGAGTTGCCTGCCGGGCGTCCTTGCCCCTGCATATATGACATACGGAACCGCGAACCCACTTCTGACAGAATTATACCGATTTCCCGGGGAAAAACAAAACCAACATGGAACAACAACACGGCAAGCCCCCATCACCCCGCAGGCCTCTGGCAAATGTGGTATAATCGCATTTGCTTCTTTCGCGGGCGTGCCCGCGTTCATTCACCAACTTCAGGAAAGGCAGGTTTGACATGGGGACTTTTAGCAAGGCCGCTTCTCTCGCGGCAGCGGTGGCCGTGGTGGCCGGCGCCACACAGGCGAAGACCGTCTTCGAGGAGAATTTCCGGTTTTATTCCGATTTCACACCGGGGGTGACGCGCGATCCAGGGCTACTGATCGGCTGCGACGGCGTCTGGGAACTCTACGCGCAGCTCGACTGCAACGCGACGAAGCCGCTCGACGTCTTTGTCACGCCCGTCGCCTTGCCGGCGGGCAACAAGTTCAACATGACCTTCCGCTTCCAGCTTCGGGGCGACGCGAAGAACAAGGTCCCGTCGTTCTTCGATCTCGTCTTCACGGACGCCAAGGGCAAGCGCGAGACGATCCGCATCGCGAACGACAACTTCGGCGGCACGCCTGTCGAATTCGTGGGCGGCGGCTGGAAGAATTTCGGTCTCAAGTCCAACGGCAAGGAGGTCGAGCTATGGAGCGCCCCGGACCGCGGCCATGAGTTCAAATGCGTCGCGAAGACCAAGCTCAGCCGCGAGGCCGCGACCTTCAACATCGCCTGCACGCCTGGCAAGGTCTTCACAATCACGGACATCAGGGTCACGACCGCCGACGAGCCGCTGATGTCCTTCCCCGTTGAAAAGCATTTCGCCGATTTCAAGTCGCTCTCGCAGCCGATCGCCAACGCGAAGACCGCGGCGGGCGGCGAAACCATCAGCCTCGGCGGCTCCCGCTGCACGGGCGTGACCTTCATCATGGGCGCGACCAACCGCACGGTGCAAATCGGCTACATCGACAAGGAAGGCCAGGAGACGCTCTGGACGGGGTGCATCGGCGACATGAACGCGGAGAAGCGCGACGCCTGCATCGACTTCGGCCGTTCGCCCCTCGGCTACCAGTGGGTGCGCCCGAACATGCGCCCCTTCACTGAAAACGCCGAAACCGGACAGCGCGGCATGGTTCCCTCCGGCTATGACGTGTTGCGCGAGTGGAACCGTCTGCCGTCCGCCTCGCAGCATCGCTTCAACATCGAATTCCACCCGGAGGCGAACGGCGGCTGGACGGCGTACATCGACGGATCGCGCGTCGCCTGGCTCGACAATGTCAAGGAGTTCGTCTTCAAACCGTCGGCCGGCGTGAAGTACGCTGTCCGCGCTTGCGAACAGGCGTCGAAGATCGACCGTTCGCGTTTCAAGTTGCTCGATCTTTCAACCAACCCCCGCGCAAAGGCGATGGCGGGGGCCGAACTCAAGGGCGTGAAGCCCGGCGTCGCAAGCTTCGAGGGCGCACCGATCATGGTTGCCGCGCCGCTCGACTCGGCGGATGTCGCGATCTGCCGCCAGGGCAAGGGCAACTGGGCCCTTGAAGTCGAGGAATACCACGGCCGCCATCCAAGTCTCGGCTTCCCGATGGCCATCCACTACCGCGTCCCCGCGGCCGAATACGCGAAAGCGCACATCCTCTTCGCGCTTGATCCGGCCAAGGACAAGGATGCGATACTCACCGTGCGCCTCGGACGCTACGAAACGAACGGCGTCGGCGGCAACATGATGGGCGATACCGTCCTCGACTACCGGGGCGGCGTCCCCGAAAGCTGCAAGAAGGTCGGCGAGGTGAAAGTCCGCGGCGAGACCGTGCCGCTCTACTACGCCGAGGTGCCGATCAAGGTCGGCCGCATTCTCGATCTCGCGGCCCGGACGAACGACTACCTCGACTTCGAGTTCACCGGCAAGGGGTGGGAGAACTTCCAGCAGCTCGACAACTCGATGAAGCCCGATCCGAATTCGACGAGCGCGTTCAACATTTTCGGCGTCACGCTTGAGAAGGCGCCCTTCACGGTTTCCGTCAAGGAAGCGCAGCCGGGCAACATCTTCACGGCGGACGAAAAGGGCAGGAAGACCGCGTTTGAGATTCTGGCCGGCACGGCGAACGCCGCGGGCGTCGTCCAGTGGGTCGCCCGGGATCTCGACGGCAAGGAAGCGCTCAAAGGCGAGCGCAAGTGGAGCGTCGCGAAGGCCGGCGACGCGACGGCAGTCGACATACCCCTCGACGCGCTCGGCAAGGGCTGGTATGCGCTCGACGTCACCTTCGCGGACAAGGGCGGACGCCCTCTCTTCACCCACGAGGCCGCCGTCGGCGTCATGCCGGAGGCGGGACGCGTCGACAACCGCCACGACTCGCCTTACGCGGTCTGGTGGTTCAACTGCCACGGCTCGATCGGCACACCCGAAGTGGGCGGCCCGATCCTGCAGAAGGCGGGCATCCGCAAATTCTCGTGGAACAGCTTCAAGCAGGAAGACCATGACAAATACGGCACGACCTCGTGCGGCAACTTCATGCCGCTCGCCCGCAACGCCAGCCTCTTCGACAACGAAAAGCTCGCCCTCAAGGAAGGGGCCGAGCAAAAGATCATCGACAACATCCGCGAACAGGTCGCGAAGATGCCGAAGGACGTGAAGCCCCACGCGCTTTACTGGCACGAGTCCGCGCCCGGCGCCTTCATCTGCGAGGAACTCCTCGACATGCCCGTGCCCGACAAGCCGCCCTATCCGATGGCAAAGGCGGATGCCGCCTACCTCAACGAACTCTCGCGCATCCTGAAGAAGAACTTCCCCGGGATCCCGCTCCAGATCGGCAACAGCACCTGGTCGGCCGGCGCGGTGATCGGCCCGATGCGCAACGGCGCGAAGCCCGAGACATACGACCGTGTCGGCATCGAGACGCCGTCGCAGGTCGTCGTTCCCGAACGGCTACTCGACTGCGGCATCCAGGGCATGCACATCGCGATGGACTCCGCCGAGGCGATTTCGGGCAAGCGCGTGAAATGCAACGGGACGTGGGAGTTCACCTACCGCACGGAGCGCGATCTCGGCCTCAAGCAGCAGGCCGAGTGGTACATGCGCGACATCCTCATCTCCCTGGCGAACGACTTCTACCTCATCAGCCCCGGCATCTTCTTCGATTGCTCGTCGGGCTACTACAACGGACTCTGGGGCGGTTCGGGCCTCATGTACCGCGCCCCGTGGGTCTACCCCAAGCCCGCGATCGTGGCCTACGGCGTCCTGACCAAGGCGCTTGACGGCGTCAAGTTCACGCGCCAGCTCGACACCGGGTCGACCACCGTCTACGCCCTTGAATTCAGGCGCAAGGACGGCAAATACGCGACCGCTGTCTGGGCGTCGCGCGGCGATGTCGAGTTCGCCGTCGATTCGCCGGCGCCCGGCACGGTCGTCCACATGCTCGGCGCGGAGGAAAAGCTCGCCAAGGGCGAAAGCGTCGTCAAGGGCGGAACCTCGCCTTCGTACATCATCACGGACAAGCCGCTCAAGGGCGTTGTCGCCGGGGCGCGCAGCTATCCGAAGGCCGAGAAGATTCTCGCCGGCGCGAAGGTCGCGGCGGCGCTCGACGACGCCGACGCGATCGAGCTCGTTCCCGATCCGTGGCTGGAGTCAAACTTCCACGACGTCCTGCCGTACCTGAAGCCCAGCGACGACTTCACGCTGAAGACCGTGGAGGACGAGGAGAAGGGCAAGTGCGTCGAGCTGGCTCTTGGTGTGCCGAAGGTTGCGCCCAAGGGCAAGTTCTCCGACCGCTACATCACCCGCTACACCACGATGCGCCTCAAGGAGCCGAAACCGATCGAAGGACGCCCCGCCGTGCTTGGCGTCTGGGTCAAGGGCGACTCCAACTGGGGGCAAATCCGCTTCGAGATCGAAGATGCGAATGGAGAGGTCTTCAAGAACCAGTCCACCGGCCGCTGGTGGATGTGCGACATCATGGACTGGCCGGGCAACCTCGCGGTCAACTTCGATGGCTGGAGCTACTGCTACTGCTCGCTGCTTGACAACTCGCTCATCATCGAGCGCAGCCCCGGCACGGTCGCCGAGCAGTGGGTTTCGGAGGGCGGCGACAAGAAGCTTGACTTCCCGGTCAAACTCCGCGCAATCTCCGTCGGCGTCAACCGCTCCAAGCTCGACCTCATCGACTTCAAGCCGGCGACGAACGTCCTCCGCTTCAAGGACATGGGCGGCACGGAAGACCTGTAGGCGCCCATGTACTACAGGCACTGGCAAAACGAGGAAACGCGGAAATCCGTCCTCGGCGGCATCCGCGACCCGCAAAACGCGGCGGGCTGGAACAGATTCTACGAGCTCTACGCCGGCTACATCTATTCCATCGCCCGCTCGCGCGGCCTTTCCGACGCCGACGCCGACGACGTCGTTTCAGCCGTCATGACCAGCATCGTCGAAGGCATCGGCAAGTACGACCCCGCACGCGGCAGGTTCCGCGGCTGGCTCTACAATCTCACGGCCTGGCGCGTCAACGACGTCTTCAGGTCGAAGTCGCGCACAAGGGAGATTCCCCTCGCCCCCGAGGACATGCCCGTCGTCGCCAGCGACGAGCCGGTCATCGACGACGAGGCCGAGTGGGCCGGCGCAGTCAACGAGGAGGCGTTGCGCCGCCTCAAGGCCGTCACAAGCCCCACGCACTTCGCCGTTTTCCACGCGTCGGTTTTCGAGGAACTCGACGTCGAGTCGATCAAGAACCTCTACGGCGTCACCCGCGACAACATCTACCAGATCAAGAAAAGGGTCAAGGCCGAGTTCACGGGCATCCTCGCCGCCGTCGCGCGCGAAATGGAGTCGCCGGCGCTTCCCCGCGCCTCCTGAGGGCCATTCGCCTTCGAAGGCGCTCGAATTTTTCGCGTACTTGCCCGGTGAAACGGCTGTGTAGCGCTTCAAGCTCATCACCTTGATGGGCGGCGAGAGGTTGCGATTCCGTTCCTCGGAACCGCACCTTATCGGCGCAATCTCCAAAAATAAAAAACCGCAGAATGGCGCATCCCCGCTCATCGTAATGCAAATTTCCCGGCAATCTGATAGCATAATAGCACTATGGACAAGCCTCTCATTCACCACGGCAATCGCGTGACCACCGTGTGGGGCGAAGGCGGAAACGCCTTCCCCGAACAGATTTTCCTTGACGGACGCCCCGTCCTCAAGCCCGGTGCCTCGTGGATTTCGTGCATCCTCGGCGACGGTCGCCGTGCGCGCCCCTACATCTCCGCCCGCACGCTCGTCGAACCGGTCGAGCACCCCGACAAGCTCTGGATCAACATGGACCTCCTCAGCTGGCGCGACGACGACGGCAACGAAATCCCCGACTTCCGCACCGACCTCCGCTTCGAGCTCTGGAACGACGGCACGACCTTCGTCAGCTTCTACTTCATGGGCGAGTCGTGCGACGTGCCCGAAGTCAAGTCCTTCACCTACGAGGTGCGGCCCGACGTCTCAGGCTTCGAGAATGTCAAATGGGGCGTCGTCCGCCGCTGCGCGACCACCAACGCGGCAGACATCCTCCCGGTGCGCGCCGAACGTTTCCTCGACCCCGGCGAGGAACGCTTCGACGACGGCCAGCTGATGGCGGACGTCTCCTTCAACTGCTTCACGCCCGGCAAGACCGCGCTCTACATGGAGTTCTTCGTCGAGGGGCACTCGACGCTCTCCGGCCTCCGCGACGGCTGCAGCTCGTCCGTCACCTGGGAGAACGGCCAGCCCGTGATCCGCTGGGACTTCCAGAAGCCCGAATACGCCCGGCACGAGGAACGCCCCTGGCAGCTCCGCAACCAGATCGGCTGGCTCGTCACGCCGCCGCCCACGTCGCGCGTGCTGCCGCCGCTCCGCATGTACCACTACTTCTCCAACCAGCGCCGCTACCCGACGGCCGAGAACATCCGCAAGATGGCCGCGGCCGGCGCCGACATCGTGGTCTTCCACGAAAACTGGCGCTCCGACACGATCAACGGCGGCACGCCCTACGATCCCGTCGCCCTCCGCGCCATGGTCAAGACCGCCCATGACGCAGGGCTGCGCGTGGCGCTCTACATCCGCGGCAACGAGCAGGCCGAAGTCGAGGAGAAGACCGACTGGTTCGACCGCTTCCTCGAAAAGGACCGCGACGGCCTCTACATGGACTTCGGCGGCGCCTACGGCATGCGCACCCCGCCCTACATCGACTACGTCGGCGGGCGCATCCACTTCCGCGGCTGGTACCTCGCCGCCCGCGAACGCCGCGCCCGCGTCGGCAAATACGGCGTCGTCTTCGCCCACACCGGCACGACCTTCTCGGCCATCGGCATGACGGACGGCCTCGTCACCGGCTACGTCTCCGGCGAAGGCGAGCGCGGCCTCGTCATCAAGAGCCGCGAACACCACGCCTACTTCACCTGCTCGCGAGTCATCCCCGGCACGATGTGGACAGCCGCCTTCCCCGAGTACAGCACCTCGGCCATGGTCCCCTACCTCGCCTCCACCGGGCAGTTCCCGCACGTGGCGCTCGGCGCACAATTCGAGACCTCCTCGCTCACGCACCCCGACGAACCCGGGACCTCAGACGCCTACGTCCGCGCCCTCTGGCGTCTCTGGGGGCTCTTCGCGGACGCCCGCGACCTCACCGTCGGCACCTGGGACAACGGCTGCGGCGCCGTCACGGTCGACTCGTCCCTCACCGGCTTCTACCTGATGGCGGACAAAGCCTCGAAAGCCCACCTCCTCATCCTCTCCAACTTCAGCGAGGACGCGCGGAAGGCGACCGCCAAGCTGGCCCTTCCCTGCGCCGCAAACGCCACGGCCTACCTGCTCCACGCCGGCGCCGATGGCGCCAGGGCCGAGTCCGTCAAGGACTTCGACTCGCTCGAAGTCATGCTCGAAGGCCACGGCGTCGCGGGCCTCCTCGTCGTCGAAAACCCCGCGGACTGGCAGGCGAAGCTCGCCGCCTTCACCCGTCCCTACCCCGCCAAGACGGCCTTCGACGAGGCCTGGCTTGCCGAAATCGCGCACCAGAAGAAACTCCGCGAGGAGCCGCCGAAATGGGACAAGGTCTGGATCAGCATCTCCGTGCCGAACCTCTCGACGCCCTACGAGGAGTCGCTCTGGTGGGATCTCTACGCGACGCATGTCGCGCTCTGCGAACGCGATGCCGCGACCGGCGCGTACAGGGAACTCGGCTGGCTTTCGCCCGCGTCCGGCAAACTCCTCGCCAAGCGGCCCTACGTCAATCCCGAAATTCCGCCGACCTTCAAGTGCAACGACGACGGCATCGTGTGGCCCGGCCACGCCACGCCGTGGGTCGCCCTCCACGACGTGCTCGGCCCCGGCGAACACGATCTCGCCACGCGCAGCATCATCGCCGCGCTGGGCATCTCGTTCTACTCGTGGATCAAGGTCACGCTCTCCCCCGAACCGCGTGAAAACGCCGACGGAGCCTACACGCTCACCTTCTTCAACGACCTGGAGCCCGACCGCGAGTTCATCCGCTGGAAGACCCGCATCGGCTGAAACGCCGCGCCCAAGGAGCACAAAATGACCATCAAGCAAATCTCCCTCTTCATCGAGAACAAGCCCGGCCACCTCGGGGCCATCTGCCAGACGCTGACCGACGCCGGCATCAACATCGTCACGCTCTCGCTCGCCGACACGCAGCAGTTCGGCATTGTCCGCCTCATTGTCGCCGACTGGGAAAAGGCCCGCAACGTTCTCGCCAAGGCAGGTTTCGTCGTCAACGTCCGCGACGTCCTCGCCGTGGCCGTCCGCGACGAACCCGGCGGCATGACCGAGCTTTTGGACATCCTCGGCAAGGGCGGGGTCAACATCGAGTACATGTATGCCTTCGCGGCACACCTTGGCGAGGAAGCCGTTCTCGTCTTCCGCTTCGACGATCTTGAAAAGGCCGAAAAAATCCTCGCGGACGCCGGACGCACCATCCTCGACCCCGGCACGATCCTGAAACTCAAGTAGGCGGCTCTCCGCCTACGGAAACAACCCGCGCCTTTTCCATCCTCCCGTCGCCAACGACTGGACAAGGGGAAGCTTCCATCCAGGGGTGGACATTTCTCGGAATAGGCGTCCCGACGAAGCCGGGGTTGATCGTCGTCATCCGCCGCGCACGGGAACGAATTGTGGTAGAATAACTTGCATGAAAAGCAGAGTTCTCCTCGCCGTCCTGACGCTGGCCCTTCCCGCAATTGCGGGAAAGATGCGCCTTCCCGCGCTGCCGCCGCCGGACTTCGCCGACGCCGAGGTCTCGGCAAACATGGTTCTCGCCCCGTCAACGGGCAGCCGTCCCTTCGTCGCCTCGCTTTCCCTTCTGGGGCCGGTCTTCCATTTCCGCTGATGGCCGCCTGCAAGCCAATCTGCCTGCTTCTCGCCTTCGCGACCGTCGCGCCGCTGGCCCTCACCCTGTGGCGGCGCGGGGCGTTCTCACCGCTTTTCTCCTGGTGGGGTGCGCAGTCGCGGGTGTCGAAGGCCGTGGTGGCCGTGCTTTTCGCCGGTGCGCTGGCCTACGGGGCGGACAAGGACGCCGGG
>JAZQOA010000080.1:0-33116 GCA_045627605.1 Kiritimatiellia bacterium
CGCGGGTGAGCGCCCCGGCGGACGCCACCTTGTCGACCGCGCTTTTCCACATCGCCAGCTCGCGATCCGGCACCACGGCTATGGCGGCGGCAATCTTGCCGGCGGCATCCGCGACAGGCTCCGCCACGGCACGAGCCTCCCCCCTGCCTGCGAAAAACCGCGCCATCTCCTCGGCGAGGCGCACCTGGAGCACGGCGTCGACATGGCGGTCGGCGTCGGTCTTGACCCGGGCAAGTTGCGCTTCGGCCCGTTCAGCGCGCTGGCGCAGGGCCCCGCGCCCGGACTCCGCCTCGGCAAGCGCGGCCCGGGTCTTTTCAAGGTCGGCTTCGAGCGCGGCGCGGACTTCGCCTTCGTGTTCGAGTCTTGAATCGGCCCCTTTGAGACGCGCGAGTTCGACGCGGGCCGCCTCAAGTTCCTTTTGCAGGTGGACGTTGCCGCCGCCCGCTTCCAGGCTGCGCCGGACTTGGTCGCGCAACATGCCGCGAAGCTTGGCGTCGATGGGTTCGCCAGAGGCAAGCATCGAGAGGATGCGCGAACGGACGAGCGCCGTGTTGCCGGGACGAAAGCCCCCTCGCCCAAAAGCCGGGGTCGAAGCCGCGTAAACCTCAAGTTCGCGCGGCGAGATTTTCGAAACGCAAAGGCGCAGCGTCTCGAGCATCTCGGCGTCGCAGGCGATTCCGGGGGCAAGCGCCATCAGGCCTCTCTCCGTTTGAGTTGCCCGCCGAGTTCACCGAGGCGGTGCTCAATGTCCTCGTAGCCGCGGTCGATGCTTTGCGCGTTGTTGATTTCAGTCTCGCCATTCGCCGCGAGCGCCGCGATGACGAGCGCGATACCGGCGCGGATGTCGGGGCTCGAAACCCTGAATCCGTTGAGCTTGGTCGTGGACGAACCGATCACAACGATTCGGTGCGGGTCGCACTGCACGATGTGCGCGCCCATGTTGATGAGGTGGTCGACGAAGTAGAGTCGGCTCTCGAACATCTTCTCGAAGAAAAGCATCGTGCCGTCGGAGTGGATCGCCAAGACGATCAGGATGCTCATGAGGTCCGACGGGAAAGCCGGCCAGATGCCATCCTCGATCTTCGGGATTGCGCCGCCCTGGTCGGTCACCACGGCGAGCTTCTGCTTGCCGGGCAGCTGGAGCGTGTCGCCCTCGATCGACCATTTGACGCCAAACTTGGCGAAGGATTTTTCGAGGATGGCGAAATCACGCGCCTCGACGCCCTTCACCGTAAGGGCGCCGCCCGTCACGAGCGAGGCAACCATATAGCTGCCGGCGTCGATGTAGTCGGCCCCGATGCGGGCCGTCGCCCCGTGCAGACTCGGCATGCCCTCGACGGTGATGAGGTTGGTGCCCGCGCCCGAGATTTTCGCGCCCATCAGGCGGAGCATCGCGCAGAGATCCTGCACGTGCGGTTCGCAGGCGGCGTTGTAGATGGTTGTGAGCCCCTTGGCGACGGAAGCCGCCATCACGATGTTTTCGGTGGCGGTGACCGAGGCCTCGTCGAGGATGATCCCCGCGCCGGAAAGACCGTTGGGCGCCGTGAAGGTATAGCCCGGGGTGCCGTCCGTGCGCCGGGCAAAGGCCGCGCCCAGCGCCGAAAGTCCGGCGATGTGCGTGTCGATGCGGCGGCGGCCAATGACATCGCCGCCTGGCTCGGCAATCGCCACGCCGCCAAGACGCGCGGTCATCGGGCCTGCAAAAAGAATCGTCGCGCGGACTTTGGCGCAAAGGGCGGCGGGCAATTCGCGCGAGACGAGGTTGTCGGCCTGCAAGGTCACGGTGCGCATCGCCCTGTCGAGCGCGACCTTCACGCCGATCGCCTTGAGAAGCTCAAGCGTCGTCAAGACGTCGTCGATAATCGGCAAATTGGTCAGCGTGACGGGCGCGGCAGTCAGCAGGCAGGCGGTGAGCATTGGCAGCGCCGCGTTCTTGTTGCCGGGCACGACATGGACGCCGGAGATTTCGTGTCCGCCGTGGATGATGAGTTTGGAACCGGAAGACATGGCAGTGCTTTACTTTCCCCGACCGCGCGCAAGGCGGGCGGCGGCATTGTAGTTGTCGCGCATTTCGGCCGTCCAGATGCGCATGTATTCGAGCCTGGGCACACGGCGGTAGTCTGTCACCGCCGACTTCCAGGTGACCGGAACGGGCTTCGTCGGCAGACGGCGGATAAGCTCCATTGCCTCGGGATTCGCCTCGGGACCGCCGTTGTCGAGGACGGCCTTCCACGCGGCGCGGAGCTCGTCGCCGGAGTCAAGGCACATCGCGCGGATGAGGTCGCGCTGGATGCCGAAGTGGCGGGCGGACCACTGGGCGCGGTAGGTAAAATCCTCCGCCAGCTTGAAGGGGTTGACTGACGGCGACGAAAGATCGTCGCTCATGTCCTTGAGGTGGCGGCGGCAAACGGCGTCGAACTCGGGGATTTCCGAGGGGTAGAAGTCGCGGCGGATGGGAAGCCGGCGGAGGGCGTACTTCTCGGTCCCGCCCTCGGTGCCGGGACGGGCGTTCCAAAGGGTCTGCCCCTCCTCGGAGAGGACGAACTCGATGAAACGCACGGCGAGGTCGCGATGCGGGGCGCCGCGCAGAAGGCTCACCGGATCGGCACTGACGCACGATCCGCCCTTGGGCGTCACGTAGTCCATGTGTGTCTTGCCGTCGGGCGTGCGCGTGTATTCCGCCTGGAAGCGGCCGAAGAAGTCGATGGCGATGCCGGCGGCGATCGCGCCCATGCCGACGTCGATCGGCACCTTTCCGGCCCCGTCGGTGAAGTACTTGGCGTTGGCGCCGATGAGACGCACGAGGTTCATGCCCTCGGCCCAGGCGGCTGAAACGTCGCGGACGTACTTGCCGGTCTCCGGGTCGTTCTCGTCGGCCGTCGCCGGCGTGACGGCGGAAAAGCCACGGATGTCGGCGTCGGCGTAGCCGAGGTCGCGGATGTAGTCGGCCATCACCTGCTGGACGATCATCTCGAAGGCCTTCGCGACGCTGCCGCTCTTGGTCGGGTCCGTCACGCCGACTTGCCCGAAGTACTCGGGGGCGGCGAGATCGGCCCAGCGCACGGGGTCGTGGTCGACGCCGATGTCCTTGAGCCGGTCGGGGTTCCAGCAGATGCCGAAGGTGCTGAGCACCGTGCCGAAAAAGCAGTCCGACCGCCATGTGTCGCCCGAAAGCTCCACGGGGATCAACTCGCGGCCCTCGGCGTCCGCCACGAAGCCCGGTGGAATTTCGCCCTTCGGCCAGGGCGGCACGGTAAGCCCCTGCTCCTCGGCCTTGCCATGGTCATAGGTGCCGCCGCCGAAGAAGACGTCGATGCGGCTCGCAGCCATCTCCGGCGCAGCGTTGGTGCGGAAGTCGTTGAAAATGCGAAGGCGCTCGGCGAAGGCCGGGGCGCCGTCGTCGGCCGATTCGCCGAAACGGGAGTTCAGCATCGCGCTGCCCGCGCTCGAAGGAAAGGGCCGCCCCTGCCGCCCGCACCAGCCCTCCATCGAGCCGATGTATTCGGAGACAAGATAGCGCATGATTTCCGTCGTGCCGCCGATGACGCGCCAGTCAATCCGCGCCGGGCGGCCGTATTTCTCCGCGTGCCACTTGGTGAAGGCCGCGCCGAATTCATAGCGGATCGATTCATTGTGGGGCGTGATGACAACCAGCTCGGGATCGCCCTCTCGCCAGACCGTGGTCTCCGGCTCTGGCTTGAAAATGAACGGCAGCGCCACCATCAGGGCGGCGGCGAGAATGATGACGATCGCCTTTTTCATAGCACGACAACCTGCGCCGGCGGAAGGGCAAAAGTGATTTCGGCACCGTCAACGTCGGAGAAATGCGACTGCGGCCCGAGCTCGACTGCGGAAAGGCGAGCAAAAGCGCCGTCGGCGGCGAAAAGCGCGCCGCGCGGCACGTCGAGCTGGTATTGCGCGAGGTCGCCCTGGTAGGAGAAACGCGCGAGCTTGGCCGTGAAAACATTCTCTTCGCCCGTGGCGTCGGGACGGATCCGCACGCCTTCGGGGCGCACGCAGAGCGTCACCTCCGCGCCGACCTTCGCGGCGTCTTCGCGCATGACGGAACCGGCGTCCGCCACGACTCGGCCAATTTCGGAGGCGACCGCCACGAAGCGGCCGTTCGACTCCGTGACCTTGCCTTTCAGGAAGTTCGCCTCGCCGATGAAGCCCGCGACAAACGGATTGCGCGGACGGCGGTAAACCTCGGCCGGCGCACCGACCTGCTCGACGTGGCCGCCCTGGAGGACGGCAAGCCGGTCGGCGATGGAAAGCGCCTCCTTCTGGTCGTGGGTCACGTAGATCGCCGTCAGCCCCGAGGCCTTGCAGATGCGGCGGATTTCACCGCGCATTTCGAGACGGAGCTTGGCGTCGAGATTGGAAAGCGGCTCGTCGAGGAGGATGCACTGCGGCTCGATCACGAGGGCGCGGGCCAGCGCGACGCGCTGCTGCTGCCCGCCCGAAAGCTGGTTGGGCTTGTACTTGGCGCGGTCGCCCATGTGGACGGACTCCAGGGCGCGGGCGACGCGCTCGGCGGCTTCGGACTTGGGCACGTGGCGGACGCCAAGCCCGAAGGCGACGTTCTCCTCGACCGTCATGTGGGGCCAGAGCGCGTAGCTCTGGAAGACCATGCCCGTGTCGCGCCTGTAGGGAGGGAGCGACGTGACGTCGCGGTCGCCAATCAGGATGCGGCCGGAATCCGCCGTGTGGAAGCCCGCGACCGTGCGCAGGAGCGTCGTCTTGCCGCAGCCCGAAGGCCCCAGCAGGAAAAAGATTTCGCCAGGCTCGATGTCGAGCGAGACATGGTCGACGGCGTGTACGCCGCCGAAGTATTTCACGAGGTTTTCGATTTTGACGGAAACAGGCATAAGCGCACCTTTACTTCACACGGTCCGCCACGACCTTCGAGACGAGGGCGTGGATGCGGTCGTAGTTGGGGAGTTTTTCATGGAAAGTCGTCTTGAACCGCACCCGGAGCTGCAGCGGGCGCAGAATGTCCATCATGCGGGGCGAGGAAACCACGATTTCACGCGGACGATGCCCCTTGGAGAGGAAGTACTTCACGAGCATGTTCGGGAAGAACTTGCGCAGCGAACCGATGTCGCCAGCCGGGTAGAAGACCCCGTTGTCCTTCACTTCGCCCGGCGGCGTATCGACGCCATAGGGGCTGATCGCGAAGAAATACCCGAGCGGAACGCGGCCGTCTTCGCCGCGCAACTTGACCGTTCCGGGATTGAGCAAGGCGATCTTCGGGATGACGTCCGTCGCGAGCTCAATCGCCGGCATGTCGTCGGGAAGGGCCGCCAGCGTTTCAAGCGCCTTTTCGGGCACCTCCATGGCGCGGTCGGCAAAAGGTTCGACAAAGGGCCGGAGGTTGGCCCAGCCTTCCTCCCACTTGCCGCCGGCGGTACGCTGGCGGCGCACCCAGACGATGCCTGGGCGGCGCGGATAGACGATGTCCTTGTCGTTTTCGCAGCGGAGGAAGACGCCCAGCGCCTGGTCGAGCACCTTGACGGTCGACTCGGTCTCGGTCCGGCCCAGGTGCCACGGCATCCAGCCGGGACGGAACGAGACGAAAACCGGAATCTCGGCGCGGCCTTCGACGTCAATGCCGGCTTCCTTCGCGACGTTCTTCTCGAGTTCGGTGACGGACGCCGTCTCGCGCAGGGCGCAGAGGACGAAGGGGATTTCGAAGGAGCGCGTCATCGCGTGGGGCATCCCCGCGCGCAAACGGCGGAAAAGAGCGTCGCCGGCCCAGCCGTAGATGATGGACATCCCCTTGCCCTCGGCCGAGACCGGCTCGCAGGCGTGGATGAAGAATGGCTCGGCAGAACCGGCGGGGTGGATGGCGAAGGAGTCGGCCTTGCCAAACCACTTCCACGGCGAAAGGCGCATCACCGCGTCGAACTTGCGGAAGAGATCCCGCCAGATTTCGCGGCTCGCGCCCAGAATTTGCGTTTCGTCACTCATGGGCCGTCGGGTTTCAGCTGCGGGCGGGGGGGAAGGCCCCGGAACGAACGTCGTCCGCGTAGTTGCGCACGGCGCCGAGAATGGCGTCGCCAATCTCGGCGTAGCGCTTCACGAACTTCGGGGTGTTCTCCGGCGGGTTGACGCCGAGGACGTCGTGCATGACGAGAATCTGGCCGTCGCAGAACGGCCCCGCGCCAATGCCGATCGTGGGGATCGGAATCGTCTCGGTGATTTTCCTGGCGAGGGCGTCGGGCACGCACTCGAGAACGATGGCGAAGGCCCCGGCGTCGGCGAGCGCCACGGCGTCCGCCACGAGTTTTTCGGCCTCCTCGGGGAGTTTGCCGTGCATGCGGTAGCCGCCAAAGGCAAGGACCGACTGCGGGGTGAGCCCGATGTGCGCGCAGACGGGGATGCCGTTGCCCGTGAGGCGCTTCACCAGCGCCGCGCGCTCCGCGCCGCCTTCGAGCTTGACCGAGTCCGCCCCCGCCTCCTGGATGAGGCGCCCGGCGTTGCGCATCGCCTCGTCGTCATTCACTTGGTACGACATGAAGGGCATGTCGGCGATCACGTGCGCATCCTTCACGCCGCGCACGACGGCGGCGACATGGTGAAGCATCATCTCCATCGTCACGGGGATCGTCGAGGAAAAGCCCAGCACGTTGTTGCCGACGGAGTCGCCGACGAGAACCATCTGGATGCCGGCGGCGTCAAAAATCCGCGCCATCGGCGTGTCGTAGGCCGTGATGCAGGCGATCTTCGATTCGCCCTTGCACTTGCGTATCTTGGAAGTCGTCCAGGTCTTCATGCCTCGTCCCTATATCTTGGAAAGGTCGCCGTTGATCGTGATGCCGCCGTCCGCGACGACAATGGCGCCGTTGAGGTAGCTCGCCTCGTCGCTGCCGAGGAAAAGCGCGACCTTGGCGATTTCCTCGGGCGTCCCGTAGCGGCGCAGCGGGGTGCGGAGCTTGAGGAAGCGCTCCTCGTCGAAAGTGGAGTTCTCCGGGTTGGACTGCCGCATCATCGGCGTCATGATCGCGGCGGGGGCGATGCAGTTGGTCCGGATGCCGTAGCGGCCGTATTCCGCGGCAAGAGACTTCGTGAGCTGCACGATGGCCCCTTTGGTGGCGGTGTAGGCGTCGCAATCGGGGATGCCGATGACGCCGGCGGAAGAGGCGGTGTTGATAATCGCGCCGCCCCCCTTGGCCATCATGCCGGGAATTGCGTACTTGGAAAAGAGGTAGACGCTGCGGAGGTTGATGGCGATGACGCGGTCCCAGTCGTCCTCCGCGATGTCCGTGAGCCGCCCGTCGTGGCCGACCCAGTAGATGCCGGCGTTGTTGTAGAGCACGTCGACGGTGCCGCATGCCGCCACGGCGGCCTGGACGTCGGCGGATTTCGAGACGTCGCATTTCACGAACTTCGCGCCGATTTCGGCTGCGGCCGCCGCGCCTTTCGCCTCGTTGATGTCGGCGATGACGACGCGGGCGCCTTCCTCAGCGAAAAGCTTCGCGCCGGCGAAGCCGATGCCCTGGGCGCCTCCCGTAATCAGCGCGGTTTTACCTTCAAGTCTTTTCATTTTCAAATCTCCCCCGCCCCGGTGGTTGCCGCGGCGATTTTCAGTAGTGGTTGATAAGCGAGCAAATGCCGTTGACGAACTGCACCTGCCGAGCCAGCACGCTCACGTAGCGCGTCCGCTCCTCGTAGTGCCATCCCGGCGTGGCCGGGGCGTATCCGGCAGGCGTCATGTACAACGGGCGGTAATGGTGGCGGTGATGGTGCGGCGGAGGGGGCGGCATCCTCGGCCCGGGCGGCGGAGGCGGCGGATCGGGCATGAGCACGTAGTAGGATTCGGGCACCGAACGGTAGTAGTCCCATGTCTCGACGACGCCGCTTGCCGTGGCGGACGACGTTTTTTTATCCGGGCTGCCAAAGGCGAACCAAACCGCGGTCTGCGTGTCGCCGGGCACGACCTGGCCGGTCTGCGCGCGGTACTGCGCCCCCGGGTCGAGCTGCATGAAAAGCGAGGGATTGTCCGCGATGCGCTTGTCGCGCCAGTCCTGCGCCGTCATGCAGCCGGTCGACAAAAGCGCCGCGGCCAGCAGGACCACGGCCAAGGCCGAAGTAAGTTTACGCATAGTTTCACCCATGCATTAATTATAGGAAACACCCTGCCATTTTGCAAACCCGCCAGTCTGCAAAAGCCCCTTTTTCCGGATGGCAAACCGCCGCCAGTTTTACTTGGGGCGCTTCCACCAGGGGAAATTCGCCTTGAAATGCGCCACCCGGCGATGAAAAAGGCGGCGTGGCTTGGCCACGCCGCCCCTTCGCGCTTTGGTTCCGAAAAGGGAAGCTAAGCCTTGAACTTCGCCATTTCGACGACCTTGCCCGTCTTGCGCGACTTCTCGGCCGCGAAGGTGGTGAGGTGCGATTCGATCGTGGCGTCGGCACCCGAAATGATGTACGAGGAATCATCCTCGGCGATCGCGCGGCAGAACGCCTCGAAGACGCCGCCATCGCCGCCGCCGTGGCCGCCCGCCATGGAGGCGTCGGAGGCCGCCGTGTCGATTTCCTTCCACTTCTTGGTGAGGAAATCGTAGTGGCGGATGAGCGAGCTGTCGTCCGTCTCGATGTAGCCGGTCGTGCCGAAGATGCGGGTCTTGCGGCCGCTGCCCGGGTTGAAGGCGGTCATTGTAAAGGAAGCCGTCACGCCGCCCTCGTACTCGAAGTTGACGACCTGGTGGTCGACGACGTCGTTGTCGCACTTGAAGACGCAGCGGCCGTAGGGGCCTTCGCGGAGCGCCTTCTCGTGGTTGGCCTTCTTGAAAGTCGGGTCGACGACGTCAAGCGGCCAGCCCCAGTCCTCCTTGCGGGAAAGGCGGTCGAAGTAGAAGCGCTTGGCGCTGTAGGGGCACTTGGCCGAAAGCTTGCAGTCCATGCAGCGGTCTGCCGCGCCCTTGGGCTGGTGCCCGGCGTTGAAGTAGTAGAGGCCGCCGAAGGAGGAGACGCGCACGCAGGGCCGGCCGACGATGTAGCTCAGCCAGTCGACGTCGTGGCAGGACTTGGCGATGAGCATGAAGGAGCTCTCCTTCTCGTTGCGCCAGTTGCCGCGCACGAAGGAGTGGGCCTGGTGCCAGAAGCCAACCGGCTCGTGGTGCTCGATGGAAACGATGTCGCCCACGGCGCCGTCGTCGATCATCTTCTTCACGAACTGGGTGTACTTCGTGTAGCGCATCACATGGCAGACGGCGAACTTGTTGCCGTACTTGCGGACTTCGTTGACAATGCGCTTGCAGGCCGCGGCCGTCGGGGCCATGGGCTTTTCAAGGAGAATGTGGTAGCCGAGCTTGGCAAAGGCCATGACGCAGTCTTCGTGCATCGCGTCCTGCGTGCAGATCGCCACGGCATCGGCCATGCGGGGCTTCTTGCAGGCCTCCTGCCAGGTGTGGAATGTCATTTCAGGCGCGATGCCATGCTCGCGGGCCATCTTCTCGCGGTGGAAGTCGCGGGGTTCGGCCACGGCCGTGATCTTGGCGAGCTTGGGCAGCTGCTTGGCGAGGTTCGCGTAGGCGAAACCACGGCCACCGGCGCCGAGGATGAGAATCGAGACGGGCTTCTTGACTGCTTTCTTGGGCATTTGCAACTCCGGGTTGGTTAAGGTTTTTCAAAATGAACAAGGCACGCGCCGAAGCACGTGCCTTGTCGTTGGTGCAACATCGTTGCGCAAGGTTTTACTTGGAGATGACGCGGGCCATCTCGAGGACCTTGTTGGAATAGCCCCACTCGTTGTCGTACCAGGCGCAGAGCTTGACGAAGGTCGGGTCGAGCATGATGCCGGCCTTGGCGTCGAAGATCGAGGTGCGGGCGTCGTTGCGGAAGTCGGTCGAGACGACGGCCTCGTCGGTGTAGCCGACGATGCCCTTGAGCTCGCCCTCGGCGGCTTCCTTCATCGCGGCGCAGATCTCGTCATAGGTCGTTTCCTTGGCGAGCTCGCAGGTGAGGTCGACGAAGGAGACGTCGGAGGTCGGGACGCGGACGGACATGCCGGTGAGCTTCTTGTTGAGCTCGGGGATGACCTTGCCAACGGCCTTGGCGGCGCCGGTCGAGGACGGGATCATGTTCTCGAGGATGCCGCGGCCGCCGCGCCAATCCTTCTTGGAGGGGCCGTCAACGGTCTTCTGCGTGGCGGTGGCGGCGTGGATCGTCGTCATCAGGCCGCGCTTGATGCCGAACTTCTCGTTGATGACCTTCGAGAGCGGGGCGAGGCAGTTGGTCGTGCAGGAGGCGTTGGAGATGATCGTCTGGCCGGCGTAGGTCTTGTGGTTGACGCCGTAGACGAACATCGGGGTGTCGTCCTTCGAGGGGGCGGACATGATGACCTTCTTGGCGCCGGCCTTGAGGTGGGCCTCGGCGAGCTCCTTGGTCAGGAAGAAGCCGGTGGACTCGACAACGACGTCAACCCCGAGGGCGCCCCAGGTGATGGCGGAGGGATCCTTCTCGGCGAAGACCTGGATCTTGTTGCCGTCGACGATCATGAAGTTGCCTTCGACCTTGATGTCGTGGTTGAAGATGCCATGGACGGAATCGTACTTGAGCATGTACGCGAGGTAGTCGGGATCGAGAAGATCGTTGATGCCGACGACCTGGATGTCGTCCTTGAAGTTCTCAACCGCCGCGCGGAAGACCATGCGGCCGATGCGGCCGAAGCCATTGATGCCAACCTTGATAGCCATTTTTGTTACACTTTCCTTGTTAGGGTTAAAACGATGTAGAATATTTTATCATTTTGCCGACAAGATAGTCAAGGGATGCGCCCGAAGCGCCAAAGGCGCAGCTGGGAGTTTAGAGCCCAGAGCTCAGAGTTCAGGATCGGTGCGCCGAGATTGCGCCATCCCCATTTGAGCCGTGTAGAGGTGGAGAGATGGAGAGATCTGGTGCTCACCGCTGTTGCGAGTTGCGATACGACAGGCATCAACAGTCCCCGCCCCGCAGGTTATCGACGCCTAACGCCGCCTAACGCCGCGTCCTTCCGGGAAACGACGCGTCGCAATATCTCGCCCGTGCCACCGGGTCACGTGACCCAGCCCCGAGGGGCGCCGGGTGCTTCTCGTCTCTTGTCTCCTGTCTCACGCCCTCGCTCATCACAGGAGGACACGAGACAAGAGACACGAGACGCGAAAGGTTCGCGCCCGGCGCCTCGGACGTCGCCGCCCTATTTCATCTGCACCGAGACCTTGAAGAAGCGGTGCGAAGACGTGGCGGGCGTCGTCCAGGTTCCTTCATCGAGTTTTTCGCGCCCGAAGATCGTGTAGGTGCGGAGTGCCTCCTCCTCGGGCAACAGCTTCGGCTCCCAGCCGATTTGCACCTCGTCCCCCGCCAATGAGATTACGGTGCGGAACTTCTCGCCAGCCTTCGTCGGGTCAAGCCCCGCGACATAGCACTCCCAGACGGTGTTCCCGCCGTTGGCGGCGGTCGCCTTCGCGGCCGTCTCGTAGGACTCGATGGTGCCGCCAAGGCCGTACTTGTCGAGCCAGACGTACGGCACGGGGACGGGCGTGGTCTGCGTCGCGGTCGGAGCCTCACCCGCCGGCGTCCAGCACACTTCGTCGAGCCAGGCGCAGTCGAAGCCCGCATCGACCGAGGCGTTCTTGAGGTAGGTCCACTTGAAGGTGTGTTCGCCGTCGTCCGTCACTGTCACCGTGACCTTCGTCCAGTCACCGTCGCCGATTCTGTCCGTCAGCGTCCCGTCGAGCTCGAACTTCACGTAGTCGTAGAGGCGGCTGCCGTTCATCTGGCCCGACGCCTTCCACCAGAAGGTGAGTTCGCCCGCGCCCTTCGCCGTCGCCGAAAGCCAGCTCTCCTCCGAGTGGGTGATCATCCCGCTCCGCAGCGAGACCATGCCGTCGTGGTTGGTCGAGAAGTCGGCAAACCACTCCGCCGCACCGCCCGTCGCGAAGACGAGGTTGCTGGCGTTCACGCACTCCTCCGGCGGCCAGGTCTTCTCCAGCCACACGGCGCGGAGCGTCACGTCCGCAATGCCGAAGACGAAGGTGTCGCCCGGCTGGTAGGTGGCCGCGCCGTCGCTCCAGCCGCCGAAGGTGTAGTCGGGCCACCATTCAAGCGCCCCCGGCCCGGGAAGCGCCATCCGGCACCCCGCGTGCATCGTCACCGCCGCCGGGACTTCGCCGGAGGGGCAGCCGTTGCCGTCGAACGCCACGGTGACGTGCGGGGAGTTCCATTCCAGACCGGCAACCCAGCCCGCGTTTTCAAAAACGGCGTCGGGCTCGTCGAAGTCGTCGCGCGAGAACGTCCAGGAAAGCGTGTGCTCGCCCGCGCCCGCCACGGAGAAGTCCACCTTCGCCCAGCCCGGCTCGCCCGCGACGAGCGCCTGCTCCACGCCGTCGATGGCGAAACTCAGGAAGTCGTAGTATTCGTCGAAATAGGACGGCTCGCTGCTCACCTTCCACCAGAAGGACCCCGTTCCTTCGCCAACGACCGTCGCCGCCAGCGTCGAGGACGTCCGCCCGCCCTCCTCCGCCGGGCCGATCGCGCCGCTCCGCATCGAAGCCGCGCCATCGGGGCAAACCTCGGCGTCCGCCCCCCACGGCGCCTCGTCGTCCGTGACGACCGGGAGGGAGAAGAAGGACAGCGGCTTCTCGAATTGCGCCAGCAGGTGCTCCACCCCGTCGTCGTGGACAAGCGAATAGACCCGGCCCTCGATCCACGATGAAGTGTCGATTTCAAGAACGCCGCTGCCCACCGCATTCGTGAGGGCGACACCCTCAAGCGAGACGGTCACATCGGCACTGTTGTTCCATTCGGGCGAAAAGACAATCGTCTCAATCGCCCTTGGCTCCCGCAGCCCGGCAGCTGTGTCAATCATGATCCCTGCGGAACTCCCCCCGCAGAGCGTCGCCGCCGAAGCCGCTGTCACCATGGTGGCCAATACAAAACCCATCAATGTCTTGTTCATCGCTGATTCCTTTCTCATCACTTTTCTTGCACTATTGATGCTCGGCAGGGCTGTCGCCCCCCTGCTTCACCGCGCCTTCGCCATCGCAGGGCAGGCCCGCTCCCGCGGGCCTTCTGCCCTTGCGCGGCTTCGGCACTCTCTTTCTTTATGGAAGGGTCCTGGAGAGGCGGAAGCCGATGTTGCCGCCCGTATCCGACGGGATGTTGCCGCCCCGGTTGGACGACGTGCAGCTCGACCCAGCATAGCCCCAGCTGCCACCGCGTAACACCCGGGACGACCCCGAGGAAGAACCCTTGGGGTCTGTCCCGTAGGCCAGCGTACCATACCAATCAAGGCACCACTCCCACACGTTGCCACTCATGTCATGCAGCCCCCATGCGTTCGCCGTCTTGCCGCCCACAGAGTGGGTTTTGGAATCGGAGTTGGATATGTACCACGCATAGTTCCCGTTTATCGAGTTGCCCCAGTAGTAGGTCGTCGTCGTCCCCGCACGGCAGGCGTATTCCCACTGCGCTTCAGTTGGCAGGTCGAAGTTAAGCCCCGTCTTCGCCTGGAGCTTGCCGAGAAACGAGGTCGAGTCAACCGCCGAGGACGCCGGCCACTTCGCGCCGTTCGTGCTTCCACGAATCATTTTGTACGACACATCGTGCACAGGATAGGTGTCGCCAACGCCGTAATCCTTCGCGGGGTTCGACCCCATGACGAGTGACCATTGTTTCTGCGTCACCTCAAAGAGCCCCATGTAGAACGGCTTTGAGAGCATAACACGGTGCGCCTCATTCGTCTGATCATCGCCCATGATGAACGATCCAGCATTCAAACGCCTGAGGACGAGTTTCGTTTTCTTGTATTCGTCCACATTAAAACCGCCGCTCGGTTCCTCTGCGAAATAAGTCACTGGATAGCTTGTCGCACTCGAACCGCCGGAGAGGTCGATCACGCAGTACATCGCTTCCATCGTCTCGCAGGAGACGTTGAAGACGACATTCGTTGACTTCAAGCACAAGCCCTGTCCGTCGAAATTCCACACGAGGCTGTGCGTACCGTCCGTGAGCGCCGTGTCTCCACTTAGCGCAGACGCCGTTGCTGTGTAAGTTGTATTCGCGTCTTTGTCCGTTGCCGTCACCTTGAGCGAGGGAATCAGGCCAAAGTTCTTACAATCGTCGCTACAGTACGCCGCGATGTCGCCCGATACCGTGTACGAAATATCCACCTTCCCGTTCCAAGGATACCGCTGCTGGGCGGTGACAATCGAGATCGTTGGCGTCGCCGCAAATGCGGACATCGCCAAAACTCCGCACAGAAAGCCAATTGTCGTTGTTAGTTTCATTGCTTGCTCCTCTCGGTTGATGGTGGCTCGCTAATCTTCACTTGAAAGAGGATTGTCATCTGAATGATCTTCGTCTTTCTCGTACTGCCAACCCGAATCCGACATTTTAAGTTTTGTTATGTGACACTTGGGATTAAATGCGCCTTTAAATTTGACATTTGCATTACGTAAAGTTTGCCTCATTAATACTGTCGAGATTTGGCAATTCACTCCAAGAAAAATGCCGGAAAGCGGGAGTTTTGCCATGGGGTAAAAATAGTGCCCGCCATGAACCGTGCAATCCTTGAGTTCGACTACACTCCTATATTCCTTTTCGTATTCCCAGTCTGAACTTTTCCGATCAATGAGGAAGTTTATGAATTCTTGGTCATTGTTGTCTTTTAAGTCCTTATTTACCAAGGGGCGTTCCAAATCATATTGCACTTTATGCAAATCACCAGTCTTTTCAAATTCAAGAGCCACGCCGCTTCCTTTTGATGCGTAGTGTGACCACATGGGAGCAATGCCATAGCATTTTGAAAAGCACAGCAATCCTTTTTCGTCGCCAAATACCTCTTTCAACTTTGAGCTAAGTTGATTGTAATTACCATTATAATTTTGAATGGAAACAGGAGAAAAACCATAAAGAAATTCAAACGGATCGTTTAGTTCGTTGACCGTTGAAACCTTAATCTCGGCATTCTCAATGTCACGTATAGCATACTCCAAAGGCATATACATATACATTTTGTCGCCTTGTTGACAATCTTCGCGTTCCATAATCCACCCCTTCATTTCACGCCTTCAATTGTTGAGGCTTGCCACTCCGGCGCGAAAATGAGAGTGGCGTGCCTTCAAAACATATCTTCCAGGAGGCACGGCCAAGCGCCTAAAGTGAAACATGAGAATGAAAGCACGCCACGTGATTACCACGTGACGCAACTTTCGTATCTCGCTTCACTTTGAAAATTGGCCGTTTTCCTGGAAAGCTCGATACGCAAATTGCGTACGTGTCTGGGTCCCGGTTGGGAATCCCAGGCTCCTTCTCCCCGGCCCGATGTGCTGCCGAGGCAAAGGTTTTGGCTTTTCAGCCCGTTCGGCGAATGCTCTTGGGCGCATCCGCCATCTTGAAAGAACATCCTGCGTCACCGCAGTCTTCCCCGCGCCCAATGCGAGGAAAAAACTAAACAATGTTACACGAATAAGACTGCCATGTCAATTCAAAGTTCCATGTTCTGGCGCAAAGATTCCGCGGGAGCTGATTTCCGCTTGGCGGAAAACTCCTTAATTTTATCATACAACGTGTCAACCGTTTCATTTGAACCGTCAATACTCTCTGCACGTGCCCGACGAATTTTTGCAGCCGTTGCCCTCGCCTCGGTGGCAATTGCCTCAATGGACTGGCCGTCAAAAAGATTCTGTTGCCACTTTGTATAGTCGATTCGCTCACGATTGACATAAGCTATGAAACGTTCAGCTTCAACTGGCCCAACTTCGCGAGCAAGAATGTCAAAACACCTTGCCCCAAGCTCCTCGTCGCATATCATCGTATTATTCATTATCAATCCCTCCCTGTATAGTAAATTCAACAGGATTTGCAACAATCATGCCACCAACATTCCTGACCTTCCTTAAAATGCCTCGGTCAGTTGTAAGAAACCAATCGCATTCGGCCTTCTTGGCAGAAGCCAAATGCAAGGCATCTTTTGGTTTTATCCCAAGAGTCTCCAGTTCACGTCCGTGAGCAACTACATCGCTGGTAGATTCGACATAAACCGACGCATGATCCATCCACTCGAAAATCACATTGCGCCGATCTAGAAAAGGATTTTTTGTGACTTCATACACAAGAATATCAGACCACACATACTCCAAATGTCCCTGTCGCATCATCGACTGTATCTGCATCTTGGCCAAAGTCTCAAAAACAATTCGCAAGTCACTTTGCGGATCGAACGGCCTGTTGTAACAGCAATTGTCAAGATAAACCCGCATTCAACTCCTCCTTTCCTATTTGCGATTGCGCACTTTCCCATCACGTCGCCCAGGTCAGGCCGGGGCAAAGGTTTTGGCTTTTCAGCCCGTTCGGCGAATGCACTTGGGCGCATCCGCCGTCTCTAAAGAACATCCTGCGTCACCGCAGTCTTCCCCGCGCCCAATGCGGAGAAGAAAACTAAACAATGTTACACGAATAAGACTGCCATGTCAATTCAAAGTTCCATGTTCTGGGTGATCTCCAAATCCTCACCTTCCAACAAGCGCGGACACGACAACAAGGCTTCTACGAAATTCCCCTTGCAACTTTTGGGAGCAATCTTTCTTTTCGCCGTGCCATTACTTGGCAATGACTCCAAAGGGACCAAAATGACCTGAAAGGAATATGACGAATATTCCTCAGGGATGGCAACACTGATTTTATTGCGATGCGGAATCGCTATTGTTTGAATCGGGGGCATGATAATCCTCCCTCCTCGTTATCTTATGCGCCTGGGTCCCGGTTGGGAATCCCAGGCTCCTTCTCCCCGGCCCGATATGTGGCCGGGGCAAAGGTCTTGGCTGGACGGCGGTCGCGGGGCGACACGCCCTGCCAGCCCGTTCGGCGAATGCACTTGGGCGCATCCGCCGTCTTGAAAGAACATCCTGCGTCACCGCAGCCTTCCCCGCGCCCAATGCGGGGAAGAAAACTAAACAATGCCATTCTACCACATTTCCGCGTTTTGCGGTTTGCCAACCTCAACGTCTTAAATTCCGCGCGCCTTCTTCACTTCGGCCCAGGCGGCGTTGATGCGCGCCATCTGCTCCGTCGCCTTGGCGCAGAGTTCGGGCGAGACTCCACGCGCCTGGAGTTCGTCGGGATGGTATTTCTTGGCTTTCTCCCGGTAGGCTTTCTTGAGTTCGGCATCGGTCGACGACGCCGTGCACCCCAGCGTGGCATAGGCCTCGTCGAGCGACGACGCGGCACTCGCCGGCCTGCGGCGTCCGCCCGACGAACCGCCCCCGGACCTTGACGAACCGCCCCCGTCCGCACCGGCCCCGACAGCGTGCCGGGCATACTCGTAGGTGAAGAGAAAGGCTCGGATTTGCAGATGCACGGTGATCCGCCGCAGGATGTCGATCTCCTCGGCCGTGAGGACGCCGTCGGCGCAGGCCAATTCCCAGAGGATGTCGTAGAAGACCTCGCGGATGTCCCGGTCCGGTTGCGCCGCGGCAAAAGCCTGGGCATACTCGTAGATTGTCTTGTCGTCGAGTTTGGCCTGCCTAAACGCCCTGATGCAGTACTCGCGTTTCTCGGCCGTCAGCCCCAGCCGACGGAAGGCGTTTTCGGCACTCTCGATCTCGGACATCGTGATGTGGCCGTCGGCCTTCGCCAGCTTGGCCATCATCGCCGCCGCCGCGGCAAGGAAAAGCAACTCCTGCTCCCGGGAGGCGTTGCGCCGCGTGGAACCCCCGCCCTCCGGGCGGCGGCGCTCCGGGCGCGACGTGTGCGCCTTTTCCTTCTGCCGCTCCTGGATCATGTTGCCGATGACGGCGCCGATAATCCCGCCGATGGGTCCCCCAAGCGTGTTGCCGCAAAGATAGCCAAGTCCAGCTCCTATCCACCCCATTTCAAACCTCCCCCGCCTACTTCAAGTTCGCCAGCACTTCGTCGATTGAAGCGCACTTCCGAATAGGCGCCGGCAAACTGTTGCGGAAGGCGGCGCCATAGCCCTTGGTGACGAGACGGGTGTCCGCCACCACAACCGTGCCGTGGTCGAGCCGGTGGCGGATGAGCCGCCCGAAGCCCTGGCGAAGCTTGAGAACGGCCATCGGCACCGTGTACGAGAAAAAGGAACGTCCGCCTGCCTTGTCGATCTCCTCGCACCGCGCGGAGTTGACGGGATCCGTCGGCGAGGCGAAAGGCAGGCGCGCCACAACCACGCAGGAAAGGGCTTCGCCCACGACGTCGACGCCCTCCCAGAAGGACTGCGTTCCGTAAAGCACCGAGCCCCCGTCCTCGCGGAAAAGGCGCGTGATGCGGTTGCGCGACCCGCTCTCCCCCTGGACAAGCAGGTCAAGTCCGCGCACTTCGAGTTCCGCGCGGATGAGCTCGGCGCTCTCGGCCATCATTTCGTAGCTCGTGAAAAGGACAAGTGTGCGCCCCTTGTATTTCGACGCCAACTGGAGCACGAGGTTCGTCAGCTCGCCCACGTACGAGCGATCTTGCGCGACGGGCTCGGGCAAGAAGGCCGGCACGAGAAGCGAGCACTGCCCGAGGTAGTCGAACGGACTCGGCGCCACGCACTTGTCGAGCCGTCCGGGCGGCACCAGGCCAAGCCCCAGGCGCGACGCCGCGTAGTTGAAGGAACCGGCAACGGAAAGCGTCGCGGAGCAAAGGATGACGCTCGCCTTGCGGTCGTAGAGGTTCTTCGCGATAAATTCGCCGACGTCGATGGGCGCCGCCAGCGCCTCGCCGACAGCCCCCGGGGCACGGGATCGCTGCACCCAGAAGACATACGAGTCGTCGGCGCCCCCCAAGACCATTTCGGCCGTCGCGGCCAGTTCCTCAAGCCGCCCGACAGCCGCGGAAAGGTCGCCCACGTCGCCGGCGGCCAGGTTGAGTTCGCCGTCGTCGACCCCCTGGACAATCGAGACAACCTGCTCCAGCGACTTGCGCAATTTTGCCAACGTGTCGCCAAAGGCCACTTGGGCGTCTCGGGCGGCGCCCCATTCGGGCGTCGGGGCCGGAAGCGGCCCGCACGGATCGACCGGGGCGAACTTATACCGGCGCGGCGACTCCCCTGCCCCGACCAGCTTGTGGAGCGCCCGGAAAAGCGAATCGGAGGCGTCCGTGAAACGCCTCACCGCGCCAAAGGCCGCGTCAAGCGCCGGGCGCAGCTCATCCTCCCTTCCGACGCCGACGGCACCGCTCTCAAAGCGTTTTTTCAAGTCGTGCAAGGCGCCGCGCGATTTGCGTCCGCGCATCTGCGCGATGCGCCGCACGACGGCCGACACCTCGCCGGGCGAGAGTTCCGACGTGAAGTACTTGGTCGCCGCCTCCTCAAGGTTGTGCGCCTCGTCGAAGATGATTTGCGAATAGGCGGGCAGGGAAATGGGCGACTCCGCGCCGAGTTCGGCGAAAACAAGCGAATGGTTCGCGACGACGAGGTTGGCCCGCAGCGATTTTTCGCGCGCCTTCTGGATGAAGCAGCGGCCATGGTACGGGCACCCCCTCCCCGCGCATTCCTCCGACGACGACGAAAGCTGCTGCACGAACGACGGATCAACCGCGCCGCTGCAGGTCAGGGCGTCGAAATCGCCGTCCGGCGTCGTCACCGACCAGGCGATGGCGGAGGCGAACATCCTCATCTCGGGACGGGGCAGGTCAAACTCCCCGCCGTCCATCATCTGCGCGAAGCGCCTCAGGCAAAGGTAGTTGGAACGGCCCTTGATCACCGCGGCCGCCAGCGGCGGCGAATCCGGGAAGGCCCCCGCCTCGTCCATCATGCGCATGACGGCGGGCAGATCCTTTTCGACCAGTTGCGACTGGAGGTTCTTGGTGTTGGTGCTGACCACGACGGGCACGTCGTTGAGCTTCGCCCAGAGCGCGGCGGGGAGAAGGTAGGCCAGGCTCTTGCCGATTCCCGTTCCGGCCTCGACGACGAGATGGTGGCCCGAATTCAACGCCGCCGTCACGGCCCTGAGCATTTGGATTTGCCCCGGCCGCGGCTCGTAGCCATCGACCAGGCGCGCCAAGGCGCCGCCTTCGCCAAGGTACGAGGCGACATCGTCGACATTGAGCGGCGTGCAGTCTTCGACCGGCGGCGGGGAGGATCGTTCGACGCGCTTGACGGTGTGGGCGAACGAGTCCTGCCACCGGCGGCTTGTTTCCGGGGTGTCGAGCGTCGACGCCCAATACTGGAGCAGTTCGGCGAGGTCGCCGCAGTCAAGCTCGCGCAGAATGAGGGCGATGTGTTCAAGCGCCCAGACGGGAATGGCGTCAAGTCGGGTTTCGCACTTTTGCCAGAGCTTCCAGAGAAGCTTCGCGTCGCGCTCCGCGCCCGGTCCTGCCGGAAGGAGTCCGTCCAGGTCGGCGGCGGGCGATTCGGGGAAAACCAGCCGGTAGAGTTCGACGGCGTCAATGACAAACCAGCCGTCCGGCGGCTTTCCGCCAAAGACCGAAAGCACCTCGCCGGCGGAATTGGCAAAGAGGAAACGCCTTTCGGCATCGTGCTTTTCAGGCCACACGTCGACGCGCGGCGCTGCGGCGCCGCTCTCGCGCCACACCGCCTGGATCTGCACCGTCAGGCCTTTTTTTCCCCTTGGCTTCATCCCGTCAATTATAGCAAAACGCAAACCCGTAAAAAAAAGGAGGGTGGCAACCGCCACCCGCCTTTTCCACATCGCCCGGAGGCGATTACTTCTTGAGGGCTTCGCGAACTTCGTCCGCCCTGTAGGCGGAGCCGAGAAGGCAGTTCTTCTCGTAGATGAAGTCGGCGTATTCCTTCATGAAGATCTTGCCCGGCTTGCGGAGGTCGAACTCGGCGGGCTTGTCGCGGAAGAGCTCGCGGTGGACGCGGCACCACACGAGACGGCCGTCGGTGTCGATGTTGATCTTCGTCACGCCACGCTTGGCGGCGCCGAGGAACTGGGTCGCGTCAACGCCCTTGGCGCCGTTGATCGCGCCGCCGGCGGCGTTGATGCGGGCGACCTCCCCCGGAGGAACCGAGGAGGAGCCGTGCATGACGAGCGGGAAGCCGGGGAGCTTCGCCTGGACTTCCTCGAGGATGTCGTAGCGGAGCTTCTGGTCGCCGGAGAACTTGAAGGCGCCGTGGGAGGTGCCGATCGCGCAGGCGAGCGAGTCGCAGCCGGTCTTGGTCACGAAGTCGATGACTTCCTCGGGCTTGGTGTAGACGTGCTCGGCGGCCTTGACATCCTCTTCGATGCCCTTGAGCTGGCCAAGCTCGGCCTCGACGACGAGACCCTTGGCGTGGGCGGCCTCGACAACGCGCTTGGTGATCGCGACATTCTCGTCGTAGGGCTTGGCGGAGGCGTCGATCATGACCGAGGAGTAGACGCCGGAGTCGATGCAGTCCATGCAGGTCTCCTCGTCGCCGTGGTCCAGGTGCACCGCGAAGATGGCGTCCGGGAAAATCTCGTTGGCGGTGAGCATCATCGCCTCGAGCATCTTCTTGTGGGTGTAGCTGCGGGCGCCCTTGGAGAGCTGGACGATGAAGGGGGCCTTGGAGCGGACGTTGCCCTCGAAGAGGCCCATGGTCTGCTCGAGGTTGTTGATGTTGTAGGCGCCGATGGCGTACTTGCCGTAGGCGAACTTGAAAAGATCCTTCGTTGTGACGATCATTTTTTGTTATCCTCCGTTTGAGTCCGGGAACCCCGCCGCACCCGCGGCGCGGCCCCACGTACTGAAATTGCTATTCCGCGGAAACGCCGCGGACCTTGCCCTCTTTCCTGCGCTTCTCGATGATGGTCTGCGCCATTTCGAAAGGCACCGCCTCGTAGCGCTCGAACTGCATCGAGAACGTGCCGCGGCCCTGCGTGAGGGTGCGGATCGTGTTGGAGTAGCCGAACATCTCCGAAAGCGGGACGAAACCGTGGACGATCTTCGACGCGCCGCGGTCATCCATGCCCTCGACGCGGCCGCGGCGCTGGCAGAGCGAACCGGTGGCGGCGCCCATGTAGTCCTCCGGGACGGTGACGTCGACCTTCATGACAGGCTCGAGAAGGCGCGGCGAACCGGCGAGGAAGCACGTGCGGAAGCACTGGCGGCCGGCTTCGGCAAAGGCGAATCCGCTCGAGTCGACCTCGTGGTAGGAGCCGTCAAACACCGTGACCTTGACGTCGACGACCGGGTAGCCCGCGACAGGCCCCGACTCGAGGGCGCTGATGACGCCCTTCTCAACCGCCGGGATGTACTCGCCCGGAATGTTGCCGCCCTTGACCTCGTTGACGAAGGTGAAGCCGCGGCCAGCCTCCTGGGGCCCGACGCGCAGCCAGACGTGGCCGTACTGGCCGCGGCCGCCCGACTGCTTGGCGTGCTTGTACTGGTCTTCGTTGGGAACGGTCATCGACTCGCGGTAGGCGACCTCCGGACGGCCGACTTCGCAGTCGACCTTGTATTCGCGGCGGACGCGCTCGACAAGGACTTCGAGGTGGAGCTCGCCCATGCCGGAGATAATCGTCTCCTCGGTCTCCTGGTCGTATTCGACCGTGAAGGTCGGGTCCTCGGCCGCGAGGGCGTGGAGGGCCTTGCCGAGCTTCTCGTTTTCGTTGCGGGAGGCGGGCTTGATGGAGACGGAGATGACGGGCGGCGGGAACTCGATGGTTTCAAGCGTGATCGGGTGCTCGGTGTCGCAAAGCGTGTCGCCCGTGCGGGTGTTGCTCAGGCCCGCGACAACCACGATGTCGCCCGCGTAGGCCTCTTCGAGGGCCTCCTGCTTGTCGGCGTGCATGCGGAAGAGGCGGCCCACGCGGCCGGTCTTGCCCAGCGTGGAGTTGAGCACTTCCTGGCCGACCTTGAGCGTGCCCGAGTAGATGCGGACGTACATGATGCGGCCCATGTGCTGGTCGGAGACGATCTTGAACGCGAGGCCGGCGAACGGCGCCGCGGCATCGGGCTCGCGGACTTCCGCCTCGTCCTCGAAGGCATGCACCGCGCCGACGTCAAGCGGCGAGGGAAGGTAGCGGACGACGCCGTCGAGCATGAGCTGGACGCCCTTGTTCTTGAAGGCCGTGCCGCAAAAAACGGGGACGAGGCTGCGCGAGAGGCAGCCGAGGCGAATGCCCTTGATGATGTCCTCCTTCGAGAGCGTACCCTCGTTGAAGAACTTGTCCATCAGCTCCTCGTCCTGCTCGGCGGCGGACTCGATCATCTTCTGGCGGGCCTCCTCGCAGGCGGCCTTGAGGTTCTCGGGAATCTCCCCGTAGATCATCTTGACGCCCTTCGACGCCTCGTCGAAACGGACGGACTGCATTTCGATCAGGTCGACGACGCCCTCGAAGGAGTCGCTGGCGCCAATCGGATAGACCATCATCACGGGATTCGCCTTGAGGATGTTGCGGATCTCGTCAACTGTGCCGAGGAAATCGGCGCCGATACGGTCCATCTTGTTCACGAAGCAGATTTTCGGCACGTGGTAGTTCTCGGACTGGCGCCAGACCTGCTCGGACTGCGGCTGGACGCCGCCGACAGCGCAGAAAACGGCGACCGCGCCGTCGAGAACGCGAAGGGAGCGCTCGACCTCGGCCGTGAAGTCGACGTGGCCCGGGGTGTCGATCAGGGTTACGCGATAGTCCTTCCAGGGGACCACGGTGGCGGCGGAGGCAATCGTGATGCCGCGCTCCTGCTCCTGGTCCATGGAGTCCATCGTCGCGGCACCGTCATGCACCTCGCCAAGCTTGTGGTTGACGCCGCTGTAGTAAAGGATACGCTCGGAGCAAGTCGTCTTGCCGGCATCGATGTGAGCCATGATGCCAATGTTGCGGACCTTGTCCAAGGGGAATATGTCTGCCATTGTTTTCTCGCTTCCTGTTGAAAAGAATAGTTCCAAATATTAAAGCAGATTTTGGCGAATTTATCAAGTGCGGAACAAGGAAAAAACGCCGTTTTTTTCGCCATGGCCCGCCAAGGGGGGAGCCTAAAGCGATTACCGCCCCACGACCTGGCGGAAGATGGGTTCGACTTCGCGGCGCCAGAGTTCGTACCCCTTGGCGCTGGGATGGAGGCTGTCCTCGAAGTAATCCTGGATGACCTTGCCGTCGGCATCGACCATCTTGTCGTTGAAGGAGAAGCGGATCACATGGTCGTCGAAGTCAGAGGCGAAGAGAAGTTCCTCCGCCTTTTTGAGGCCGCCCCCGTAGCTGTCGCCCCGCGGGAAAATCGGAAGCAGCAGGATCTTTGCCCCGGGCTGCTTGCGCCGGATCGCGGCGACAATCTCGCGGGTGCGGGCCACGACCCGTTCGGGCGTGACATCGGTGCCGAAGTTGTTGGTGCCGATCGTCAGCATGACGAGCTTGGCGGAATAACCGTCGAGTTCGCCGTTCTCCACGCGCCACAAGACGTTCTGGCACCAGTCGCCGCCATAGCCCGCGCTGAGGATCGAATACTTCTTGCGGAGCTCGACGATTTCCGTGGAGGTGTCGGTGCCTTCGCCGACATCCCAGTAGTGCGTGATGGAGTCCCCGAGGAAAACCAGGTCGATCTCCCCGTTCGACTCGGCAATTTGCCTGAGGTTGGCCTTGAAACGGTCCGCCCACCACGACTCGTTGAATTTCGGCCATGCCCGCCCCAGGAAACGCACCGCGAAACGATCGCCCGCCGCAAGGGTGAAGTCGATCTTGGCATCCGCACCCAGCTGGCGGAACTCGTGCGCGAAGCCGTTCGTGCCGGGGCGGTAGATTTCCGCCTGCCAGCCCCCAGCCCCCAGGAACTTCGTGCGCAGCGCAAAGGACTGGGCCGTCGCCGCCCGGCCGACAACGCACCACGAGTCTCCGCTTCGCTGCGCAATGACGGAAATCTGGTCGTTGGTGCCGGAAAGCATGACGGCTTCCTCCCCGCTTTGCAGGCTCCATTCCCGGGGGACGGCCTCGGGCAGGTTGCGCGCGAAAAAGTCGTCGTTCCCGGCGCGGGTGCCGGGGCTGGCGGCCCCCCAGGAGAGCACCCCCTCCGGAGTGATGGTCAAAACGCGGTCGAAGTCGATGGCGAAAAGGTCGGGGATGTGCCCGTAGGAATAGCCGCTGAAGACGGGGCACGTCACTGAATCGGCGATGTGGCGGCGAAGCTTCTCGCGCTGCTCCTCCGGGCCTGAGATGCCAATGTCGCAAAGGACGATGGCCGCGGCGTTGTCGAACCACCCCGTCGCCTTGAGCGCGTCGAAGCGCTCGACGGCTTTTTCGAAGGCATAGGTTTTGTTGACTTCGAGGAAGATGACGCGCCCCGTTGAATCGGGCAGCCATTCGGACGTCATTTTGGCAAGCGACGGGAAGTGCCCGCCCAGCGGCTTGCCTGTGACGGCTGCGGCGGGCGCACGGTAAACGGCGAGTTGGGCAGACGGCAGATCACGAAAGGCGAGGGTGTCGCGGACGCGGCGGACGGCCTCCGGAGTGTTGGGGTAGTTGGCAAGGGACGAGACCGTCGGCCCGGAGATGGGCCGGCCGATGCCTTTCGCGACAAAGGCGTTGAGCAGGACGGAGATGTTCGAGAAGCCCATGAAGGGAATTTCGCGCGCCCGGAGTTTGCCGAGGTCGAGCTTGAGAAGCGTCTCGAAGGAGCCTTTACCCCCGCGTGTGCAAAGGATGAGATCCGCCTCCGGGTCGGCCCACGCCTCTTCGAGGTGGCGGGCGCGCTTCGCGGCGTCCGCCTCATATTTCCAGACGCCTTTCGAAACCTTGGTCCTTATGCCGGCTTCGGCAAGGGCATTGGTAAACGCCGCAACCGTGGAGGTATCGAGCTGACTGGCCGGCGCCACAAGATAGACGCACTTCACTTCCTCCGGGAAGAGCTCCGTGAAGTCGAGTTTCTTTTCGGGGGTGGCCGCGAAGGCGAGACCTGCCGCAAGGGCGGACGAAAGTGCCGCGATTCCTGATCCGTTCATTTGTGTTTTCTCCGATGACAGGACAATTCCTCCCGCATAGTATATCAAAATATGGTAGAATAAATCACCAGCTTTAGAAACCAAGGAGAAGTCAAATGATAAAGGCATGCGAACTTAGCCGCAACGGCATCGTCTCCATCAACGGAGCCCCCTACATCGTCGAGGAACTCAAGGTATCAACCCCCAGCGCACGTGGCGCGGCGTCGATTTTCCGCTTCCGCTTCCGCAACCTCATCACCAAGAACAAGCTCGACCAGGCCTGCCACGGCGACGACAAGTTCGAGGAACTCGACTTCGAGAAGCGCCCCGTGCAGTTCCTCTACAAGGAGCAAGGCGACGTCTACACGTTCATGGACAACGAGGACTACTCCCAGTTTTCGCTCAGCGCCGAAGATCTCGGCGACCAGGCCTACTACCTCTCCGAGGAACTCGAGGGAATCAAGTCGCTCATCGTCAACGGCACGCCGCTCGCCATCGAGCTCCCGCCCAACGCCGTCCTTGAAATCACCGAGTGCGAGCCCACGATGAAGGGGCAGACCGTCACCGCGCGCACCAAGAGCGCCAAGCTTTCCACCGGCCTCGCCATCCAGGTCCCCGAATACATGACCACCGGGGAGATGGTCAAAGTCGACACCCGCACGGGCGAGTTCCTCGGCCGCGTGTAGGGCGAAGGCCCGCGCGACAGGCCCCCTTCCCTTTCGCAAGTCACACACAACCAGCACCATTCAACGTTCGGGGACCCGGATGAAAAAGACAAAAGTCGTTGCAGTCGCAAACCAAAAAGGCGGCGTCGGCAAAACCACGACCGTGATCAATCTTGCGGCCGCGCTTGCCGCCGCAAAGCGAACCGTGCTCGTCATCGACCTCGACCCGCAGGCCAACGCCACGTCGGGCCTCGGTCTCGCGCCCGCGCCCGGCGTGAGCCTCTATCCCGTCCTCACCGCCGAGGCGGATGTCGCGGACATCATCCAGGCGACGCCCTTCGAGAACCTCAACATCATCCCCTCCGAAGTCGATCTCGCCGGCGCCGAAATCGAGATTGCCCGCCGCGAAGACCATCTCCAAAGCGTCAAGAAAGCCCTCCAGCCCGTCCTTGATTCCGGCGTCTTCGACTACATCGTCATGGACTGCCCGCCTTCGCTCGGCATCCTCATGACCTCGTCGCTCGCGGCGGCGGATTCCGTCATCGTCACGATGCAATGCGAATACTACGCGATGGAAGGGCTCTCGGTTATCACCAGCCTCATCGACCGCCTGAAACAAAACGGGGCCAATCCCGGGCTTTCGATCGAGGGCATCCTGATGACCATGTACGACGGCCGCACGCGGCTCGCCCAGGACGTCGTCGCGGAAGTCCGCTCCCATTTCGGACCGCTCGTTTACCAGACGCTGATTCCCCGCAGCATCCGCGTTGGCGAAGCCCCCAGCTTTGGCCGTCCCGTCATCGACTACGCGCCGACGTCGCCCGCCGCGGTCGCCTACCGGGATTTCGCGAAGGAATTCGACAAGCGCGCCCGCAAGTAACGCGACCGCCCCTGCGGGCCGGCCGCCGCAAGCAGTGGAGGCACAGCCATGGAGAACGAACAGCCCAAGGGAACCGAAGCCCTCGAACGCGAAAAGCTCGAACTCGAACGCGAGCGGCTCATCATCGAGCGCGAACGTCTTGAAAACGAGCGCCTGCGCCACAAGCAAACCGTCGAGCTCTCAAACCACGCGGCCGGGCGCGTCGTCGTGCCGGCCAGCACTTTTGCCCTCTCGCTCCTTGTCTCAGTCCTCCTCGGCGGCGCCCTTGGCGCCTGGATCGTGGCGACGCAGTTCCGCCCCAGTCCCGCCTCAATAGCCGCCTCAGTCGCCCACGCCATCAACTCGCAGTACGACGACGACCTCGGCACCAACACAACCTCCACGGCGGGCCGCCCCGTCTTCCGCACCGCAGGCAGCGGCGGGCACGGCTCCGGCTACCTGCTCATCCTCGACTGACACAAAAAAGGGGGCTTGCAATGGGCGTTTTCAAAGCATACGACATCCGCGGCGTCTACGGCGAACAACTCGACGAAGACCTCGCCTACAGGATCGGCTACCACCTCCCCTCCCTTCTGGGCGGCAGACGGGCGCTCGTCGGGCGTGACGCACGGGTTTCCTCCCCTTCACTCGCCGCGGCGCTTGAACGCGGCCTCACGGACGCCGGGTGCGACGTCGACGACGTCGGGCTCGCCTCGACGCCCATGGTTTACTTCTTCACGGCGGAATTCGGCTACGACTTCTCCGTCCAGGTAACGGCCTCGCACAACCCCGCGAACTACAACGGCTTCAAAATCTCGAAAAAAGGAGCCCTGCCCGTGGGTTTCGACACGGGACTGGACAAACTTGAAAAGCTCTGCGCCGTACCGCCGCCTCCACCCGTTGCGCAGCGGGGGCGCATCACCGGCAAAAACTACCTGGACAACTTCCTCGCCTTTCTTTCGAAATTCAAGGGCGACTTTTCAAACTTGAAAATCGTCGTCGACTGCTCCGACGGCATGGGGGCGCTGACGGCGCGCGAACTTTTCAAGGGCGCCGACGCCACCTTCGTCGCGGACAAGCCCGACGGCACCTTCCCGTCGCACCAGCCCAACCCGCTCGAAGCGGAGGGGCGCGAACTGATCGCCAGGGCCGTTGTCGAAAACAAGGCCGACCTGGGCGTCATCTTCGACGGCGACGCCGACCGCGTGATGTTCATCGACGAGCGCGGCGAATTCGTCCGGCCCGACCTGATGATCGCGCCCATGGCCGGTTCCTTCCTGCGCCAATATCCGGGCGCGCCGATCCTGCAGGACATCCGCACCTCGCGTGGCGTGACGGAATATCTTGAAGAATCCGGGGCGAAACCCGTCATCTGGAAAGTCGGCCACGCCTTCGCCAAGGTCAAGCTCCGCGAAATCAACGCGCCGTTCGGAGGCGAATTCGCAGGCCACTACTATTTCCGCGACTTCCACTGGTGCGACTCGGGCGAACTCGCCGCGCTGATCGCCCTGGGTGAAATCGCCGAAGCCAAACGGCGCGGCCTCACCTTCTCGCAGTTCATGGCGCCCGTCGACCGCTACGCCAACTCCGGTGAAATCAACTTGCAGATCGAAGACAAGGACGCCGCCATCGCCCGCGTCGTCGCGGCACTCGGAGCCGAAGGCGAACCAATGCGGATGCTTGATTTCGACGGCGTCCGCCTCGACTATCCCGACTGGTGGATCAGCCTCAGGAAATCCAATACGGAACCCTACCTCAGGCTGCTCCTCGAAGCGAAGACCGCCGCGAAACTCGCGGAGCGAATCGCCTTCGCCCGCGCGGCTATAGGCCGTTGAAGCGGTGCCAGACGCCGGAGAAGAGCGGCTCCCTGATGTTGGTTAGGCGCGGCAACCAGCAGGGATCGACGACATCCCCGCGCAAGTAGTCGCGCTCGATTTCGTCGATGATTTGATTGTCGCGGGCAAGCATGCGCTTCGTCAGTTCGGGACTGTAGTCGTTGAGAATCTGGTCCGTGCCCCAAAACGTATGCCCCGGGGCGTCGTAACCCGTCATGTAAAGCTTGCGGAGCGCCTCGCGCCTGTAGATGCCAGGCGTCCCGGGCGTGATGTCGACGAACATCTCGCCGAAATCGCCGGGGTTGCCGTCGCCACGCGCCATCTCGATCTTGCCGAAGATGCCGATGAACTCGTCGCACCAGGGCCAGCCGACGTGCGCCAGGGAGAATTTCAGGCCCTTGACCTTCATCAGGCACTCGAACATCACGGGGCGGTTGTTGCGCGAGGAGAGGTGCGGAATGCTGTCGATGCCCGAATGGAACATCACCGGGAGCCCCGTCTCGGCCATCGCCTCGATGACGTCGAGGTGGTCGCCCACGGAATACTTGTCGTCGCAGATGATCTTGAAACCGCGGATACCGGCGCGCCGGGCGTATTCCACGTGCCTGAGGGCGCCAGGCTCCGAAATGTCCGCGAAGAAATACGGAATGAACCCCGGCGTGTGGCTCGTGTACTCGACGATCCAGTCGATGCGCGATTCGGCGCGCTGGTCGTAGTCGGGGAACGGCCGGTAATTCGCGGGATGCACGGAGAAAATCGTGCCACCGGCAATTCCGCAGGACCGGGCCTTCTCCAGGAAGACTTCGGGGGGATCGCAGCGCTTGCCGTGCGTGTGGATGTGTCCGTCGTAGATTTCAGTTGCGTTCATAATGCGTGAATACTCCTTTTGAAATTCAACCCTTCAACCCCTTAACCCGTCCAGCTCGAAGTCATTGCCAAGGATCTGCGACAGGTAGCCGCGGTAGAGCGACGAACGCACCTCCTCGTTCGGGAAGCGCAGGGCGACCGTCTCGCCGTCGATTCGGCGGTCGATCGTCAGGTACCCGCCCTGGTAGAGAAGCGCCGCCGATGACGCGGTCAGCGCATCCGGCGCATCGAGCGTCATCGTCTTGAACTTCCTCGTGAAGTCGACCGGAGCGGCGTTCTTAGACTTGAGCGCGTCGAAGATCAGCGTCGAGCCCGCCGTCGCCTCCCAGTAGTTGCCGAAGTCCTTCTTGGCAAGCGCCCGTCCGAGGGAAACCGGGTTGACGACCTTGACGGGCCTGCGCGGCGAGAACAGGTAGCCGTCGTACCACCGCAGGAGCTCCGCGAAGGCGGCCTCGTAGGAAAGCCCGTTCGCATCCGCAAAACTTGCCGCCGCCAGCAGCAAAGCGCCAACAGCCATCATCAGGTTCTTCATTTTCGTCTTCCGTTCAAAATCAGATGTCGCTTTTGCGACGATTGCAGTCGGCGCACAGCATCTGACAATTCTCCGCAACCGTCTTGCCGCCCTTCGCCCAAGGCGTGATGTGATCCGCCTGCATGTCCTCGATTGCGAACTTCTTGCCGCACCGCTTGCACTTGCCGCCCTGCCGCTCGTAGGCCGTCCGCGCCATCTTGTCTGAAAACCGGCGGATGCTCAGGCAACGCTCGTCTCCCGAAAGAAGATACTCGTAGATCCCTCGCTGGTTGGTGATGTCATCCACGTCCTCGTCGTCCCGCAAGAGCTGCGCGATACGCTTCTCCAACTCGGCACCGTCACGTTCCGTCTTGCCGTACTTGTTGAAGTACAACCCCCAGGGCAGCCCCTTCATCAGCTTGCCGCGCAGGACGGGGAACGTCGCCTTCACCCAGTTCATGACGCTCTCGAAATAATCCCAGAGGTCATCGCAGCTCCCGTCGTTCTGATGCGCGGACATGTAGTCAAGAATGTCGCCGCCGTCGCGGTCGGCGATCCATTCCAGCGCCGTTTCAAGGAAGTCCTGCCGGATCGCCGATCCGTTCAGCAACTTGTCGCCGATCGCCGCAGCCGCGCATCCCGTCTTGCTGAAATGCTTCTTGGCGTCATGAAGCCACTTGCCAGTGTACTGCGCGTTGCGACGTTCCTGCTCGTTGAGCTGTTCGCCCGCCGTGTTCACCACCTCGAACCACTTGAGCTTCTCGCGCTCCTCGCCCTCGCAGATGTAAATCGTCAACTCGTAGTTCAGGATGTCCTCGCGCTCTTCCTTCGTCAGGTTCTCGAACTTGTGATGGTCGATGCTGAACTCGTTGTTGACATACTGGCAGATCGAAAGCGTGCGCTGCTGTCCGTCCAGCATCTCGAAACCGCCCTCCGCGTTGCGCACCCAGTACATGACGTTCAGCGGAAAGCCCTGCCGCACGGTCTCGATCACGGCATCACGCTGGGCGGGCTTGTACACGAACTCACGCTGAAACGCCGGACGGATGTTCAACTTGCCGCCGTAACCGCGCACGCCCAGCTCCGCCGAATCCACATACCCGTCGAACACCTCGCGCACGGCGATCTTGTGTTCCTCGATCTTCATCTTGGTGTTCATTTCTGCACTCCTTTCCGTCGCCGAACGAGAATGCGAGCATACGTTTCTTTCCCTCCAAGAGTAAATCGATGCCCATACTTTGGATTATCTGCGACATATCTATCCAAACCAACAATCTCAAACTGCTCGGGGCAATACTTGTCCATAAAGGTAATGGGAACTCCCATCACTCCATAATAGTCTTTCGGGATGTCCGCCGTCTTCGATACTTCAATGGCATCGTAGATGTCGTACTTCGGATACTCCTCGGGCGTATAGTGTCGGAAGAGTGTCATTTCCTCGTGGCGTTTTTGGATGTCGAGGTTGGTGAACCAGCAGATGTTGCCCATGCGCCGCCACTTCTGCCCGTTCTCGTCGATCTTGAAGTCGGTCGCCTTTTCCTCGTAGTGATCCGGCACCTTGAACCAGAAATGCCCCGCCTTGTTGCCGAGCCACACCCTGTTGTCGCGGATGAGGGGAAAGACCTCGCGGTAGTTGACGGCGTTCATGTTGCCGATGATGAGGAACTGCTTCTCGTGTTCCATCATCAGCGCCATGTATTCGCGGAAGAGGGAAAACGGCGGATTCGTCACGACGATGTCCGCCTCGTCAAGAAGCGCGACGCACTCCGGCGAGCGGAAGTCGCCGTCGCCTTCCAGCTTTGTCAATACGTTCTTTCGGTTCTTGATGAGCCATTCCACGTCGGCGAGGTCAACGCGCCCGTCGCCGTTGACGTCGGTCACCTCGTTGATGACGATCTTGTACGGCTGGTGCTTTCGTCCCGCGCCCTTCCGCTTTCGGTTCACAACGACCTTGTCATTGCCGAACAGGTCGAGCTGGGTGTACACGACGGGCGAAGTCGCGTAGCACGTCGCCGTGAGACTCTTGAGCCCAAGCGAGTTGAAGCTCATCGCGAAGAACTTGAAGAAGTTGCTCTCGTAGGGATCGTCGCAGTTGCACAGCACACGCTTCCCCTTGAAATGGGCGCGATAGTGCTTCAGCTCGTCCTCGATGAGCTGGAGGTTCGTATAGAATTCGTCCTGCTTGTTCCGCGACGAATCATGCAGATTGCTGTTTCCCGGCATCCGTGAGTTTCAAAATCCTTTCCGCCTTGGCATACTCCACCTCTCCCGCGACGCGGCATCTGGGCAAAGTCCACCAAAACGCGCATATTATACTAAAATCGGGGTATCGCTTCAACGCCCTATGCGCGGTGGAATATCCCCATTTTTTCCGGGGTGTTTTCCTGGAGTGAGGGTGGGGCCTGGTTTTCTAAGTGAAGGCATATAATGAGGTACGCGCGTACGCATCGACTTCATCGAATTGTTCAGGATTTTCTGAACTTTTTTGCCCAGCTTCCGTCGCTGCGGAAAACCCCTCCATGGGCTGACTCGAGTGCAAGTTAGCACTTCTCTGAGTGCAAGG
>JAZQOA010000081.1:0-13270 GCA_045627605.1 Kiritimatiellia bacterium
TCGAGGTCCGGGGCGAAATCCCCATGCCGCAGGGCGCCTTCGCCCGCCTCAACGCCGAGAAGACCCCCGCCGGTGAAAAGCCCTTCGCAAACAAGCGCAACGCGGCGAGCGGCAGCCTGAAGCAACTCGACCCCAAGGTGACGGCGAAACGCGGCCTCATGGTCTGCGCCTTCGCAGCCTATTCGACGGACCAGGACTTCCAGCGCAAGGCCATGCCGTCGCAAGTCGAGACGCTCCGCCTTCTCCGCCGGCTGGGTTTCTCCTACTACAACGTCGACCGTTCGCTTTCGGATGTCGCCGCGCTTTCCTCCGAAATAGACGCCTTTAACAAGGTGCGCACATCGGGCGAGCTCCCCTACGACTGCGACGGCGTCGTCGTCAAGGTCAACGAGCGCCGGCACCAGGAGCACCTCGGGCTTAACACGACTTTCCCGAACTGGTGCCGGGCGCGCAAATTCCCGCAGGAAGCCCAGTCCACGCTGGTGAAAGACGTCGTCTTCCAAGTCGGCATGACCGGCCACGTCACGCCTGTCGCCGACCTTGAGCCCACGTCCATCGGCGGCGCAATTGTTTCGCGCGCGACGCTCAACAACGAGGCCTACATCCGCAACCTCGGCATCGGCATCGGCTCCTACGTCTTCGTCCAGAGAGCGGGGGAGGTGATTCCACAGGTTTCGGGACTCGACAAGGTCCGCAACGCCAACGAAGGCGTGGAGTCCAGCCCCGTTGTGTTTCCCGGGAAATGCCCCTCGTGCGGCGCGAAACTCGTTCGCAAGGGCGAGTTCTACGTCTGCCCCAACCACGCCTGCCGCGACCAGGTCGTCCAGCGCCTCGAATACTGGTGCGGCAACGACTGCGCCAACATCAAGGGGCTCGGCCCCTCCATCATCGCGGACATCGTCGACAAGCTCGGCGTCGCCTCGGTCGACGACCTCTACCGGGTCTTCGTCAAGGAAGACGTCGGCGAGTTCTTCGGCGAGTCGCAGCGCGACAAGGTGCGGGCCAAACTGGGGGAGGGTTACGCCGAGAAATCCATCGCGATGATCTTCGACGGCGTCAGGGGCAGTGTCGCCACGCTTACACTCGACCGGATCATCGGCGGACTCGGCATCGACGGCGTCGGCAAGATTACAGGACGCGACCTCGCCGCGCATTTCGGCTCGCTTGAAAAACTGAAGGCAGCCACCGTCGGGGATCTTGTCGCCGTCGAAAACATCGGCGAAATCACGGCCCGTTCCATTGCGGGGTTCTTTGGCAACGTCGCGCAGCCCGAACCCGATGATCTCTTTGCCTTGGCGGATGCCGCTGCCGCCGATGTCGAATGCCATGTCGGCGAATATTCCTGCCTCTTCGACCCGGACTACGGGTTCAACACCGTTTACAAGGCGGCGGAGAAGCTTGGCACTGCCCTTGACGGGCTTACGGTCATTTTCACCGGGGCGTCTTACCGCTTCAAACGCGATGAGATCAAGGATTTCCTGACGCGCAACGGGGCGAAGTACGTTGGCTCGGTCTCCTCGAAGGTCAACTTCGTGATTGCTGGCGACGCCCCCGGCCAGAACAAGCTCGACAAAGCCGCCGCGCTGGGCGTGCCCGTTGTCGCCGAGCGTGACTTCTATGCCCGGTTCTCGCTTTAACGCACCATGAAAAAGCTTGTCGTCTTCGATCTCGACGGGACTTTGGCCGATACGATTTCAAGTCTCAAGTATTCGGGCGACCTCGCCCTCGGCAAGTTTGGCTTCGGACCGTTCTCAGCCACGCAGTACAAGTATTTTGTCGGCGACGGAGCGGCAAATCTTGTCAGGCGGGCCCTTGTCGCGGGCGGCGACGTCAATCTTGACTTCTTCGAGCGGGCCCTTGCGGAATACCGCAGGGTCTTCGCCGCGAACTGCATGTACAAGGTCGCGCCCTACGCGGGCGTCCCCGAACTTCTTGGCGAACTCCGGAGCCGCGGCGTGAAATGCGCCGTTCTTTCAAACAAACCCCACGGGCAAACCCTCGCCGTCGTGGAGTCGCTCTTTGACAAGGGCGTCTTCGACATTGTGCTGGGACAGGTCGAGGGCGTCGCCATCAAGCCAAGCCCCGAAGGCGTCTTCAAGATTCTCAAGGAGCTTTCAGTCATGGCCGCAGACGCCCTCTACATCGGCGACACCGCCACCGACATGAAAACTGGCAAGGCTGCGGGAATCTTCACGCTCGGCGCCCTCTGGGGCTTCCGGGGACGCGACGAGCTTGTCGCAGGCGGGGCGGACGCCTTGCTTTCGCATCCGCGTGAATTGATGGACTATTTGTAAGGAGGAGTTGCGACTATTATGAAAATTGGAATCCTGGGCGCGACGCGCGGGCTTGAATTCGCCTTTGCCGCACGGAAATGCGGGCTTGACGTCGATGTCGCCGCAGTTTGCGAAAACTATCCGCCGCTTTTGGAAAAAATCAAAAGTGAACTGCCCAAGGCCGGTTTCACGCCCCGGCTCTACACCGACTATGCCGAGATGATCTCCGGGGCGGGACTTGATGGCGTCATCATCGCCAATGACGCGACGGGCCACGCGAAATTCGCGGTCGAGGCCCTGCGTCACGGGCTCAATGTCTTGAGCGAGGTGCTGCCCGTCCAGACCCTGGCGGAAGCCGTGGCGCTTGTCGAGGCGGTGGAGGCAAGCGGCAAGCGCTACTCCTATGCCGAGAACTACTGCTACTTCCCCGCCAATTTCCAGATTGCCCGGCGATTCCGCGCGGGTGAGATCGGCGACCTTGTCGAGGGCGAAGCCGATTTCATCAACGACTGCTCTCAGCGCTGGCATTTGCTCACGCGCGGCTTGCGCGGCCACTGGCGCAACCATGTGCCCGCCACCTTCTACTGCACCCACAGCCTCGCGCCGCTGATTTTTGCGACGCGCCGCCGCCCGGTGCGCGTGACGGGGTTCGAGATCGCGGCGCAGGACTACATGGTGCGCCACGGGGCGCGAAACGGGAGCGCCGCCCTTGAGATGGTCGAACTTGACAACGGCGCGTTTTTGAAGAGTCTCCACGGCAACTTGAAACGCCCGTGGGTGACGCGCCTGCAGCTGCACGGCACAAAGGGCTCGCTCGAATCCCGTGACTGCGGCAACTACAGGGCCTACATCGAAAACGACCGCGGCACAGGCTACAACGACTACGACACGCTGGACGGCGACTTCCCCGAGGTCGAAGGCGTGCCCCCCGCTGTCGCGGCATCGCCGGAGGCTTTCATCCTTTCCAACTTCATGGGCGCGGTCGCCGGCGACAAGACAGCCATCGACTACGGCATCGACGTCTACCAGGCACTTGACATGTTCCTGCCCGGACTCTTTGCGTACCGCTCGATCCTTGCCGGGGGCATCCCCGTGGAAATCCCCGACTTCCGCGATGAAAAGGCCCGGTGCGACTACCGTGGCGACAATAAGTGCACCGACCCGCGCATAGCCTCGGGCGAAAACTTGCAGCCTTCATATTCGCGGGGCGCGATTGCCGTCGACGACGCCGTCTATGCGCGCGAGACCACGCTTTACGCGGAAGCCATCGCGCACAAATTCCACATGGGCATGAATTGAGCCTTCCAAATCTATTTTCACAATCCCTTTTAGGAGACACACCATGATTTACGATCCCAGTGAAATTCTCGCCGAGGCGAAGCGCCTTGAGCCCGTCCTTCGCGACATCCGCCGCGACCTCCACCGCCACCCGGAGCTTGGCTTCGAGGAATTCCGCACGACGGCGAAAATCAAGGAACACCTCTCGGCGCTCCCCGGCGTGGAAATCAAGCCAATCGCCATGAAAACCGGCGTGATGGCCGACCTGCCCGGCACGAAGCCGGAGAAGGGGACTGTCGCCCTGCGCTGCGACATCGACGCCCTCCCGCTCCAGGAGGAGAACACCCACGGCTTCCAGTCGGAGGAGCCCGGCAAGATGCACGGCTGCGGCCACGACGGCCATGTCGCGGTCAACCTTGGCGCGGCGATGCTGCTGTCGAAGTTCCGCCCCGAGCGCAACGTGCGCTTCCTCTTCCAGCCCGCCGAGGAGTCTGATCCCGACGGCGCCCCCGAATTCCTTTCGTGCGGCGTCCTCGACGGCGTCGACGAGGCCTGGGGCTTCCACCTCAACGCGACGAGCGACTTCGGCAACGTGGGCTGGTATGACGGCACCGTCATGGCCGGCGGCACCTATTTCAAAATCAAGGTGACCGGGAAAAGCGTCCACACGGCCTATCCCGACCGCAGCGTCAACCCCGCGGTCATCCTGAGCCGCATCGCCGTCGAACTCGACGGCATCAAGAACGGCATCCGGGCGACCCGCCCGTGGTCCATCACGCTCTCCTGCATCGAGACGGGCAACGACTCGGGCGTCGCCACGCCCGAAGACGGCTTCCTCACGGGACGCGTCTGCTTCCACGAGAACGAGATCGACACCTACATCCGCGACAAAATCACGGCGATTTCCAATGCCTTCTGCACCCTTTACGGCGCGACTTGCAAAATCACCTTCCGCAACGGCCTTCCGCTCACTTTCAACACCCCCGGGCTGGGCGAGGCCGTGCGTTCCAACGCCAAGGCGTTAGGACTGCCGCTTGAGCAGATTTTCCCGAGCATGGGCTCGGACGACTTCGGCTACTACGGCAAGGACATCCCGACCTACTACATGACCTTCGGTCTGCGCACCGGTCCTGATTTCCCGATCGCCCACACGCCGCACTTCAACTTCGACGAGGCGATTTTGCCGCCGTCCGCGGCGATGTTCGCCTCCGTCGCGCTCCGGTAGCGTCGCGCTGCTTCATTTCTTTTTCACACTTCAAAGGAGATTCGACATGGAAAAAATCTGCGAGAAAAACAGTTGCGGCGGGGTTGGTGAAATCTACCTCGAGCATATCATTGGCGCCGCCGAGAAGGGCCCAAACTGCAAGCTCTTCGCCCGGGTGACGATCCCCGCGGGTTCGTCGTGCGGCTACCACCGCCACGAGGGCGATGCCGAGACCTACTTCATCCTCTCGGGCGAGGCCGAATACGACGACAACGGCGTCAAACGCATGGTCCGCGCCGGCGACGTGACCTACACGCCCGATGGCTCCGCGCATGGCATGGACAACACGAAGGGCAGGGAACCCCTCGTCTTCATCGCCCTTATTCTTAAGTCGTGACGCACTTTGGCATGTTTCTTGCTACAAGCACCCTTAACAACGAAAGGCATTTCCCAATATGAAGAGAATTCTCTATGCGGCCGCCGTCGCGGCTGTCCTCTCGCCGGCCCTGGGCTTGGCGCAGATTGAAAGGCTGACGAAACACGAGCAGGACGCCCGCGTGGCGACGCTCGACGCCGGGGCAAAGGCCGCCGCCGGCTCGCCGCTCGCGGCGCATCTCGGTCGCGTCAAGTCCGCGGCGGGGAAGGGGGCCGACGCGAAAGCCGCCGCCGTGCTGGCGTCGCGCGTCGCGGCAGACTTCCCCGAGGCCCCGAAGACGCCCTTCGCCTTCTACGCCGTCCCGGCGATGAGCGACGTGCAGCGTCTCGCCGATGTCTATCCTCTCGATGGCATCGCGGGCGGAACAGTCCGGATCATCGCCGCCAAAGGCGAATACGAGCCCGGTTCCTTCCTCGTCTACCCGTTCTCCGATCTCGGCAAGGTCGCATTCTCGCTGACACCGTTCAAGACCGACAAGGGTCAGGTCTTCCCGGCCGACAAACTTGACCTGAAATTCATCAAGGTCTGGTACCAGAACAAGAACGGCTGGTACAGCTATTTCGGCGACACCGGCTTCAAACTTTGCCCGGAACTCCTCGTCAACGACGAAGACCTCATCCGCGTCGACACCGAGAAAAAGGCCAACTACGCCCGCCTCATCGACAAGGACGGCAAGCAGTCCGAGCTCTGGATCAATCCTCCGCGCCAGATGGACCGCCGCTTCTTCGACCATTACCGTGGCGTTTGCACTTTCGCCCCGATGAGCCCGGACTTCCGCGACGCCAAGACGCTTCAGCCCGTTGCTCTTCCGGAAGGACAGTTCAAGAACTTCTTCCTGACCGCGAATGTCACGAAGGACATCCCCGACGGTCTTTACAAGGGCGCCGTCAAGTTGACGGACAAGGGCGGCAAGGCACTCGGTGAAATCCCGGTTACAATCAAGGTCCTCCCCTTCGAGCTTCCCGCCCCGAAGGCCTACTTCAATCCCGACAAGGATTTCCTCACCTGCTCCTACAGCTACATCTCCCTTGACATGATCAAGGAGGAAAACGGCGGCGACCTTGAACTCGCCAAGAAGCAGCTGGAAGCCGTTCTCCGCGACCAGGTCGAGCACAACCAGCTTATGCACTGGCTTCGCTCGGGAACCGACACCGAGGGCCTGATCACCATCGACATCATGAAGAAGGTCGGAATGCGCACGGACTGTTTCGTCGGCGGCGTCAGCACCATCAACGGCTCCCGCCAGGATATGGAAGCCCACGCCCGCCGAGAGGCCGCGTTCTTCGACAAGATCGTCGGCCACCACAACTTCTACATCGGCTACGGTGACGAACCCAGCTCCGCGTGGCTTGCCCAGGCGCGTCCGGTCTATGAATCCTACCAGAAGGCCGGCTTCAAGTTCATCATCGCCGGCGGCGACAGCGTCTTCTTCAAGGCCGGCTACCTCTATGACTGGCACAACATCGCCAAGGATCCGATCGACGATTCCTCCACGGCCCTCTGGAACCAGCTCGACAACGCCCACATCGCGTGGTACGCCGCCAAGCACGTCGGTCCCGAGAACCCGTCGTTCAACCGCCGCCAGTACGGCATGGCGCCTTACCTCGCCGGATACAGCGCCTCCTGCAACTACGCGCACCATTTCGGCCCCTACAACGACGACCGCACGACCTACAAGCCGATGGTCTTCGCCTACGGCATCTACGACGGCGTGATCGACACCCTTGGCTGGGAAGGCTACCGCGAGGGCATGGACGACATCCGCTACGCCACGCTTATGACGACGCTCGCCCGCAAGGCGGCGAAGTCCAAAACCCTTGAAATCCACTACGCCGGTCTCAAGGCCCTCCAGTACCTCGCCAACTTCAAGCGCGACAAGGACGATCTCAACACTTGCCGTCTCGAGATGATCAAGTACATTCTCGAACTCAGCGAAATGGTCAAGGAGTAATTGGTACCATAGCGACTGAAAGGATTTTTACCATGAAAAACACAATTGCCATCTTCACATTCGCCCTGGGCGTCGCCTCCGTTTTCGCCGCATCGCCGCTTTCCTTCAAGGCGGTCAAACCCGGCACACTCGTCACCAACGAGCCTTCCTTCGCGCCTACGCCGAAGGAGGTCAACGATGCATTCGGCAAGAGCTTCGGCGAAATCGATTCCGAGCTCTTCAAGAACGGCAAGAAGCAGGAGGCCGTCGACGCCGCCTTCGCCCTCGCCGAACAGTACAAGGACCAGCCCGGCCTTTGGCGCAGGGCAATCGGCCGCGCATTTGACCTCAGTTCCTTGATCAAGGATTGGGAGGCGCGCAAGAAGGCCGGCGAGGCGATCATCGGCTGGAAGTACTCCAAGACACGTGATGTCAACTCGCAACTTGAGGCCCTCGCCGGCACATTCGAAGGGCTTGGCGATTTCAAGGGCTGCGTCGACACGCTGCTCAAGCTCCAGGCTCAGCCGCTTCTTGCCACGAACCAAGTCCAGACGTACCGCATGCGCGCGATGAACACCCTTCGCGACAAGTTGGATGATTACGACAACTTCCAGGCGCTTGGCAAGGAAATCTACGGCGACGCCTCGATCTGCGCCGATTACCGCGCAGACGCATACATCGCCGTCGCGTCGCTTCTGTGCCAGAAGAAATCGGCCCTTGACGATGCGACAGCGCTTTACGAGGAGGCGCTCAAGCTTGACACGACTCCGTCGAAGCGTTACGCCATCATGAGAAACTACATGATCCACGCGAACAACCACTGCAAGCCTTCAAACTCCGCCAAGGCCCGTTCGCTTTGCGAGGACGCCATCACAAATGGCTTCTACACGATTGGCGACCGCGTTGGCGCCGCCGACCAGTTGCTCGGCTACTACAGGAACGACCGCGCCGCCGAACAGAAGCTCATTCCCGTCGCCCTTGTCGAAAAGTTCCTGGCGGACAACGAAGCCGCCCTCAACGCCCGCGACAAGGCCCGTCTTCTCGAGGCTCTTCTCAAGAGCAAGAAGGAGGGCGGCGACGCTGTCTCCGCCGAGACGACCGCGCAGGCCATTTTCTCCTGCACGAATTTCCCGGCCCCCGCCCGCCGCAATGCGGCCGGGTATATCGCCACGCGCATGGCGCAGCGCGGTGACTTCAAGGGTGCGGAAGAACTCCTTCTCAAGACCTACTCCTTCCTGACGAAGGGGGCCTACGAAATCGAGGCGACCGCCAAGGACATCGGCAACCTCTACATCCTCCGCGACGACCTTGACGGCGCAATTGCCGCTTACAAGTACGCCGTCGAAAAGGTCGACGAGGGCAAGAAGGCCCGCATGGACCTCCTGACCATCGATGCCTATAAGGCTTTCTTCCGCTTTGCGGATGCCCGCGACTATGCGCTCAAGGTTGGCCAGAAGGCCGCCGCGGCTGAAATCTCCGTTTCAAATCTCGATGACTTCCCCACGGCCAGCAAGATCTACAAGGAGTTCCTTGCGGATGAAACCTGCGATCTCGGCACCCGTCGCGGCGCCTGGAGCGCCCTCTTCGCCTCCGAACCGGAACTGACGGAAAAGTACTTTACCGCCATGCTCGGCGACAATGCCAACGCGACAAACGACCTTGTCCGCGTTCTGGTCGACAAGCTTACCCGCAACGGCAACTCGACTGCCTATTTCGGCAACTACGGCGACGGCGTGCGCATCTGCTCCTACCTCGCCAAAATATACGACGCGAATTCCGCCTTTGCCCCCGACTTCAAGACAGTCCAGTACGGCGCATTCGCCTATTGCGGCACTGGCGACGCGAAAACGGCCGCCGCAATCTGCGGCAAGGCCCTCGGCCATCCGAGATTTGCCCCCGCCGAAGTCTATCAGCTCTCGATGATGGAGGCGCTTGTTGCGCGTACCGGCGCCGTTGACGCCCTCGTCAAGGAAATCGCCAAGGCCGACGCCAAGTTCGCGAACGGGCTTGAGCCCAAGGCTCGCGTTGAGCGCATTGAACGCGTTGGCTGCGCCGCGATGATTTCCAAAAACGAGAATCTCACCCGCGCGCTTGACACCTACAAGAAGTCGCTCTACAAGCCCGCGCCCACAAAGCGCTACACCGTCCACTTCAACGAGAAGCCAATCTCCGGCCTTGGCGCCTGGGATTCGCTTGCCGTCAAGCCCGAGGTCCAGCTGATGGACCGCTCCTACGGCGGAAACATGGATTTCCTCGTCACCGACGTCGCCACGGGCAACAGAGGCGAGGGGATCAGCACCGAGCAGGGCGCCAAGCGCGCCGTCGCCCCGACAATGCAGGTCGCCTGCGACGAATTCGGCATCCACTTCCGCTTCGAAGCCCCTGACGAGAAGGCCAACGAAATCGCGGCCGGATTCATTGGCGGCGGTTCATACGAAGGCTACATCGCCCCTGGCGACAACCAGCCCTACATCTGCACGCTCTTCGATATCGCGCCCAACGCCCAGCTCCACCTCTACAACACGTCGTATGAGACAACGGGCCACCGCCGCATTACCGATGAGACCACCGACCGCTTCAAATCGGAGACGGTCTTCACGGACAATTCCACGATTTCCTACTTCATGCTTTCGTGGGAGGCATACGCCACGCTTATCCCCGAGAACGGAACCGAGTGGGAGTTCGAGAACTTCCTCTGGGGCCGCGCCGGCAGCGCCGCCTGGAATGGCTCGGAGTCAATCCATGGCCGTTCCACCTGGGGTCGCCTCGTCTTTGACCTTCCTGCAAGGGGGCGGATCGCCATTCTCAAACACGTCATCTTCAAGACCCTCTCGCAGTACAATGCCGAGAAGCGCACCACTGGCGCGGCCGAAGGCGTCATCGACCATTGGAAAGACGGCGCGGTCGGCGATCTCGACTTCTACAACGAAGTCGTCACGCCGCTCGTCGAGAAGCTCGACGGCTACATCCCGCTCGTCAAGGTCGACATGTCCGACGCCGACGTCATCAAGGTCGCCGAGGAGGCGTTGCCCGCCTGGCGCGACATTCGCTTCACCATCCAGCGTCTCCGCGCCGAGTACCTTGCCGAGAAACTTGCCAAGTAAGCGCGGGAAGAAAGAACAGGGGATTCCACCATGGACAAGCCATTCAAGGTCATTCAATTCGGATTCTGCCACGAGCACGCCAGCGGCAAGATGTGGACTTTGCGCCATTTCTCCGACGAATTCGAGGTGATCGGCGTCGTGGATGACCGCGCCACAAAGACCGCCCGCACCAACATCACGTCGTTCCCCGATTTCGAAGGCGTCCCCGTCCTCACCGAGGAGGAGGCGCTTTCGAACACAGAGGCGGAGGCGATGGTGGTCGAGGTCACCAACGGCGACCTTGTCCCCTTCGCGATGAAGTGCGCCGAGCGCGGCTTCCCGATGCACATGGACAAGCCGACCGGCGAGACGCTCCAACCCTTCGTCGACCTGGTCGAGCTTTGCCGGGCCAAGAAGATCCACCTCCAGCTGGGCTACATGTTCCGAGCCAACCCCGCCGTGAAGTTCACGCACAAGGCCGCCCGCGAGGGATGGCTTGGCGAGATCATCTCGGCGGAGGCCGACATGAACCACGCCTATGGCGACTTGTCCTACCAGGACTACCTCGGCGCCTTCAAGGCGGGCATCCTCTACTCGCTGGGCTGCCACCTGGTTGACTTGGTGCTGCCGCTTTTCGGCGGCGCCCTGCCGCTTCGTGCGCACCCCGTGCTCAAGACGGCCCCCGGAGACCGCGAGGGCATTGCCAACACCTGCGTCTCGGTGCTCGAATGGCCACACGGCACGGCGACCATACATGCCTCGAGCCGCGCCACCAAGGCGCAGCCCATCCGCCGTCTCCGCGTGCTTGGCACGAAGGGCTGGATCGAAATCTGCCCGATCGAGCGTTTCGACAACCAGCCGCTGACGCTTCAGCTGTGCCTTTCAGAACCGGCGGGCGGCTATCCCGCCGGCCTCCATACCGTGGACTTCGGGAAGCCCGAGGACCGCTACGTGGACCAGCTCCGCGAACTCAAGCGGATCGTCCGCGGCGAGATCCCCGATCCCGGCAACTACGACAACGACATTGCCGTGCACAAGGCCGTCTTGATGGCCTGCGGGCTTGACGGACAGGGTGTTTGATGGCTGGGGTTGAGGGCGCGAGGCCCTTGCCCCAAGCCTCTTGTTTCACCTCGTGTTTCCGCGCATGGTCTTCTTGAAAAGAAGACATTGATGCGTTATACTGTTGGCATGGAAAAAATCACGACAGACATCTCCACGTTCGAGAACCTGCGCCAGGACGGGTACGTCTATGTTGACAAGACCGACCTCCTGTGGCGTCTCGTCTCGAACACCGAGGGACGGCAATTCTTCATTTCGCGTCCGCGTCGGTTCGGGAAGTCGCTGATGCTTTCCACTTTGAAGAGCATTTTCGAGGGACGTCGCGACCTTTTCAAGGGACTTGAAATCAACGGGATGGACTACGACTGGGCGATATACCCCGTCGTAATGCTCAACATGGCGAAGGTTGTCGCCCCCACGGTAGACAAGTTGCGCGAGAACATGTCCAGCCTTGTTGACGGACTGATTGTGAAATTCGGACTCGAAGGTGTCCGCACGGTTTCCGAACCCGGAATGAGCCTTGGAAACTTTTTCGAGGCGCTTGCCGAGAAGAAAGGGCCGTTTGTCGTCCTCGTGGACGAGTACGACGTTCCGCTCCAGGGGTTCTTCGGCGACCGCGCGTCGCTCCATGCCGTCCGGGAGATGATGCACGACTTCTACATCCAGCTGAAGAACTACGAATCCGTCATCCGCTTCATGATGCTGACGGGCGTGACGAAGCTTACGAAGGTTTCGGTCTTCTCAGGCCTCAACCACCTCACGGACCTCACGATGCAGGTTCCGCAGTACGCGGCGCTGCTCGGTTACACGCCGGAGGAGATTGCGTCGTATTTTCCCGGGAGGCTTGATGCGTTGGCGGAGGCTTGCGGGACGGATCGCGCGGGCGCACTCAGGCACCTGCTCGACTGGTACGATTCCTACCGCTTCTCGCCCGACAACGAGGCGCGGGTGTGCAACCCGATTTCCATTGGCAAGGCGCTTTCGACCGGCAAACTCAGGAGCTACTGGGTGGGGACGGCTGTTTCGACGCTCGTGATGGAGCGTATTGCGGCGGCCGGAAAGACGCCCGCCGACTTCGAGGGCTGCACCGCGACGGAGGCCGAACTCGACCTCTGCGAAGCAACGGAGCTTCCGGCGAAGTCGCTCATGTACCAGAGCGGCTACCTTACGATCAAAGGCCTCAGCGAGACCGAGGTGGATGAAATCGGCAACCCGAAGCTCATCCTCGGCGCCCCCAACCACGAGGTGCGCGGGGCAATTCGCGCCGGTTGGTTCAACACCGTCGTGAAGATTTCCTCGGTTGATTTCGACGCGCTCGTGGATGTTGCGAAGCGGCAAGTCGAGGCAGGGGATTTGCGCGGGTTGATCGGCGAGTCGCTTTATCGCGTCTACGCGAAGATTCCTCCTGAATGGCGCATCCGCAACGAGGCGGATGTGAAGCGGCACTTCCGGCTCTTCATGGAGATGGTTGGCGCGAAGGTCGCGGCGGAAGAGGGGTCGGCTTTTGGCTATGCCGACGCGATCATTGAGACGAAGGATTTTGTTTGGGTTTTCGAATTCAAGTTCAACAAGTCCGCAAATGCGGCGATCCGGCAGATTCGCGACAAGGGCTATGCCGACGCCTACAGGGGGGGCAAACGTCCTGTCACGCTTGTCGGCGTCAATTTCCGCGCTGCCAAGCGCAACATCGACGAACCAGTCTTCGCCAAGATGAGGGTTTGATGTTTGTTAAGCTTTTAGATTTGAGGTTTTGTCTCGCATGAAAGGAATAGGCATTGTCCCCGCGACGCGCGGCAACGGAAGTTGCCGCGCTGTTTCGTTTCACTGGGGCGACCGTGTCCTCACGGTCGAAAACACCGGGAACATCCCGCAGGATGCCGCCATTGCCCGCTGGCGGCTTTTGCTTGACGGACGGGAAACCGCCGCCGGCGACCTCCCCGTGCCCCCGCTTGCGGCGGGCGGTTCCTGCACCGTCGTCCTGCCCGCCAAGTCGGAGGCCAAGCGGTC
>JAZQOA010000082.1:0-24757 GCA_045627605.1 Kiritimatiellia bacterium
GGCGAAGTCGCCGACCGCCTTGGCGGGGAAGGGGTGGACCATCAGGACCTGGAGGACGTCCGCCGAGGGGGCGGCCTCCTGCGTGAGCACGGTGCTGATGCCGGAGGCGACAATCTTGAGGCCGTCCGCCGACTGCGCCGCACGGTGGAGCAATGTGCCGTTTTCATTGGCCCAGGCGCGGATTTCCTCAAGCTTGGCGCGGAGACGGACGTGGGCCTTGCGGGCATATCCCGGAACCATGACGTGCTTGGAGACGTCCTTCTCGTAGAACGGTGCCTTGGGGGCCTGGGCGAGCGGGCGGCGCGTGACGAGCGACTTGGAGTGGCTGACGCGCGTGGTGAGGCGGAGAATAACCGGGATGTGCCATTTTTCCGAAATCCCGAAGGCCGTCTCAAGGCAGTCGTAGGCCTGCTGTGCGTCGCAGGGTTCGAGAATCGGCGCGCCCGACGCAATGGCGTGGCGGCGGGAGTCCTGTTCGTTTTGGCTCGAAGCCATGCCGGGGTCGTCCGCCACGATGACGACGAGTCCGCCGTCGACGCCCGTGTAGGTCGCCGTGAAAAGTGGGTCGGCCGCGACGTTGAGGCCGACGTGCTTCATCGTGGTGATGACACGGCCGTGGCCAAAGGCCGCGCCAATTGAGACTTCAAGCGCGACCTTTTCGTTGGGTGACCACTGTGCGTTGCCGCCGAGCTCGGCGAACTTCTCGAGGATTTCGGTGCTCGGAGTGCCGGGGTAGCCAGCCCCGAGGTTGACGCCGGCGTCAAGCGCGGCCCAGGCGACGGCTTCGTCGCCGTTGAGAAGAAGTTTCTGCTTATCCATTTTGTTTCCCTTTCTGTGCGGCTGCCGCCGCCGGTGGTTTTTTAGATCCGTGTGAAAAGAAGATCCATGAAGTCCGAGGCCGTCATCGCGCCGAGTGCGCCTTTCGGGGCTTCGCGCTCCGAGTAGGCCTGGATGGCGTCCGGCGCGACGCCGGGTTGCCAGACGGCGACGGGAACGGGGGTGCGCGTGTGCTTCCCGAGCGCCAGCGGGACCGGATGGTCGGGGAGGACGGCGAAGGCGGTTCCTTCGGGCGCACCGGCGAGGACGCGCGAGATGAGTCGCTTGTCGAAATCCTCGATGGCCTGCAACTTGAGTTTGAGATCCTGCGCGTGGGAGACTTCGTCTGTGGACTCGATGTGCACGTAGACGAAGTCGTAGCCGTCCGCGAGGGCCTTCAAGGCGGCGTCGGCCTTGCCTTCGTAATTGGTGTCGATGTAGCCGGTCGCGCCGGGGACGCGGATGACGTCGAGGCCCATGGCGCGACCGAGCCCGTTGATTACGTCGACGGCGGCGACAATCGCGCCTTTGACGCCGTAGCGCACGGGAATGGAGTGGATGGCGCCGGCCTTGCCGCCGCTCCAGGGCCAGACGCCGTTTGCGCCACGCCCCTTCAGGACCTCCGCTGCCTGGGCGATGATGTCGCGCAGGACTTTCGCGGTGTATTCGCCTTCGGGCGACTTGGCGCGGGGGAGATGTTCGGCGATGGGATTGCCGCTGTTGTCGTCGGGCTTGTCGTAGGCGACGGCGGCACCCGAAAAGGCCTTGCCGTGGAGAAGCACGAGGTTGCGGTAGCTGACGCCCGCGTAGAAACGGATGTATTCGCCGTCGGCGCCGCGCCACTTGTCGGCGATGCCCTTGTTGAGGAGGTCGATTGCCTCTTTTTGCTCGCGCTCGCCGACGTGGCCGCCGGAGAAGTCGGCCAACGTGCCGTCGGGCGCGACAGAAACGAGGTTCATTCGGAAGACGACATCGTCGGGACCCATCTCGATGCCTTGCGAGGCGGCTTCGAGCGGACCGCGTCCGCAAAGCTCCGTGGCGAGGTCGCCGCCGAGCACCGACATGTTGGCCACGTCGCTTGACGTCGGGAAGCCGGCGGGGAGGGTGAGCAGCGTGCCGCTGCGGCCGAGACGGGCGATCTTGTCCATGGCGGGCGTTGCGGCGGCTTCAAGCGGGGTGCGCCCGCCAAGGGCTTCGACGGGTTCGTCGGCCATGCCGTCGCCAAGGAAAACAACAGTCTTGCGGATGTTCATTTTTGCGGTGTCTGAAAATGGCTAATTGAAAAGGGAGGCGTTGCGGAAACGCGCGTCGGAGGTTGGTCTCAGCCCGATGCGGCGGAGCCCGGAGGCATCGCCGGAGGCAATGATGTGGGAGATGTGCATTTCGCAGTCGCGCAGGTCGCGGAGGAATCCCATCGCCTCCTGGGCGACGGGATTGGTCGAGGCGGAGATGGCAAGGGCCACGAGGAGCTCGTCGAGGTTGAGGCTCGTGATGTTTTCGCCGAGGATGTCGCGCTTGAGGCCGACGATGTCCTTGATTACCTTTGGCGGAAGAAGGTGGAGCTTGTCGGGGATGCCGGCAAGACGTTTGATGGCGTTGAGGACGACGGCGGAGGCGGAGTTCATCGTGGCTGAATTCTTGCCGGTCACGATTGATCCGTCGGGCAATTCAATCGCCGCGCCGGTGAAAATGCCGCCGACGCCCTTGCCGAGGCGACGCCCCTCTTCGGCGGCGTCACGCGCGGGGATGACGACCTTGCGGTCCTCGGGTTTGAGATCGAGGTCCTTCATGAGCATCTCGATGCGGCTCACGGAGTCGCGGTCGGAGGAGCCCATGGCGTATTCGGTCGAGGCGCGGAAGTAGCGGCGGATGATTTCCTGCTTCGACGCCTCGCGGACGACTTCGTCGTCGATGATGCCGAAACCGCATCTGTTCACCCCCATGTCGGTCGGCGACTTGTAGGGGCAGGGCTCGTTGGTGATCCGCTCCCAGATCGCGCGCAGCAGCGGGAAGGCGGCGACATCGCGGTTGTAGTTGGTCGCCATCTTGCCGTAGGCCTCAATATGGAAGGGGTCGATCATGTTGACGTCGCGGAGGTCTGCCGTGGCGGCTTCATAGGCCATGTTGACCGGGTGCTTCAAGGGCAGGTTCCAGATGGGGAAGGTCTCGAACTTCGCGTAGCCTGACTTGAGCCCGGCGCGGCAGTCGTGGTAGAGCATCGAGAGGCAGGTCGCCAGCTTGCCGGAGCCTGGACCTGGACCGGTCACGACGACGATGGGTTTTTCCGTTTCAATGCGCTCCGCCGCGCCATAGCCTTCCTCGGAGACGATGGTATCGACATCTGTCGGGTAGCCGCGTGTGCTGCGGTGGCAGTAGACCTTGACGCCGCGGTGCTCCAGCTTGTTGCGGAACTGGATGGCCGCAGGCTGGCCCTCGAAGCGGGTGATGACGACAGCGCGCACGGTGAGATTCCATTGGCGGAGGTCGTCGATGAGCTTCATGGCGTCCGCATCGTAGGAGATGCCGAAATCCGCGCGCATTTTTTTGCGCTCGATGTCTCCCGCGTAGATGCAGAGGACGATGTCGACGTGGTCCTTCAGCTTCTGGAGAAGCCGCATTTTCACGTTGGGGTCGTAGCCCGGCAGCACGCGCGCCGCGTGCATGTCGAACATCAGCTTGCCGCCGAACTCCAGGTAGAGCTTGTTGCCGAATTGCTTTTGGCGTTCGAGAATGCCGGCCGCCTGTTCGGCAATGTATTTTTCGTTGTCGAAACCTATTTTATTCATTGATGGGGGGAGGCGGGGCTTCCGCCTCCGTTAAGATGTCCTGGTTGAAAAGGTCGAAGAAATCGTCGCCAATTTCATAGAGGGCGTGGCCGCCGTCGACTGTGCAGTAAACGGCTTTGCCATCGGGCGTGATGCCGCCCATTCCGAGTTTGAGTTGCTGGCTGGGGGCTGTCCCGTAGGTGAGGCCTATTTCAAGAACGGTGTCGATTGCCGGGTTGAAGACGGGCTTTGCCTCGTCGGCGGTGAAGAGACCGGAAACGGCACGGGCCTGGATTTGCTTCACGGCGTTGAGAATTTGGTCAAGGGCGTCGTTGTCGATGGCGTAATTCGTGTTGGTGCCGCCTGCTGCCAGCCATTCCCCTTCCGGACCTTTGAAAAGGATTTCACCGGGAAGTTCTCTGCGGGCGATGGCGATGCGCACGAGTTTTTCAGGATCGATTTCCGCGATTTTACGGCTTGCAAGCGATTCGGGCCCGGCAATTGCCGCCGTTAAATTTGTCAAGAGGTTTCCCGATACAACGGCGGCGAAGTCGGCGCCGTCAACGACCATCAGCATGTTTGTCGTGCCGGAATTGGTCTCCGCAAGAAAACTTTCAAGCATATTGGTCGTGGCTTGCGAGACAATGGTGATGGATGGCCCGGAAATTACGTCGCCAAGGGCGGATGGCGTCTCCCCGACGCCTGGAGCTGTCACATAGCTTTCAGCCTTGAGGTTCAGCACTTCGCCGATAAGACTTGCGATTTTGCCTGGGTCGGCTGCGATTCGCCCTGAAGGCGCGACGAGGTTCCAGTCCCCACCTTCTTCACGGTCGAGTTTGATTGGCGATGCGCCGACGGGGCTGATGGCAAATGCCGAGACATTGAGCGTTGGGGCTGAAATGAACACCCTTCGGTCGCGGATGTCGTTGCCGGTGATTGAGAGGGCGCGCACCACGGCTCCTGTCACGGAGGCCTTTGCACCGCTGTCCGTCATGACCGCAAATGAATCTGAACCGACGTTTTTGCCTGTAATCGTCAGCGTGGATGGAAAGGGGGTTGTCCCGGAAAAGAGCTTGATTGAAAGAAGTGGGTCTGCGGGTGCCTCCTGTTCGCCAACGGCGTCGTCAACGACAAAAGACTGGATTTTGGCGGAAGCCAAGACATCGAAAAATTTCGTCATTTCCCCCCAGTCGGCCGGGAAAGATTCCGGGGCCTCGATTCTCCAGCCATGCCTGTTGCCTGACCGCTTCAACCTAAGCGGAAGCGCCCCTTTCCGTTCGACAACCACGACTTCGACATCGCGTAAATTGGCGGAGCAAAGCCGCCTGTCAGAAAAATCCTCAAGGGGAATGGCCGGGAGTTCCGCAATGATCGGGGAGGTGACGACAATGCCCTTGACGGCGTCGACTTTCGCGTAGGTGCCGTCGCCTGTTGGGGTCATGTCGCCGACATCGATGCCGAAAGACGCGGTTTTTGTGACGACGGTGATTTTCCCGGAGGGGTGGTCCAAACCGAAATCCCCGTATGAAAGGGCGCGGTTGGCAATTTCGTCGTCCGCGATGAAATCGTTGGCGGGAGCCTCTTCGATCGCGTCGAGGAACCGCTGGATGGCGCTTGATGAGGCCTTGGCCTGGATGGGGGTGTTGATTTCCCAGTTTTCCCCGCGCTTTGAAAACACGTATCGTTTGCCGAGTCCGGTTTCCAATGTCACGCGTTCCACGTCCTTGAACCTTGCTGGAGCAAGCCGCTTGGAGTTTTTAACCGAGTGTTCGTAGGAGTTCGCGCGCCAGTCCATGGCCAGCAAAAGCATGGACGCTGCCGCACAGGCGGCGAGGAGGCGAAATGTCGTTTTCATGCCCATTTGGTTTGCCTCCTATGACGCGATTCTCCTTGCCAGGGCGATGGCTGCGCCAAGAAGACAGACCGAAAGCGGCCAAATCACGACGCTGTTGGTCCAGAACCTAATCTGGCTTTTCCTTGAAAGATTGAGTCGCAGGGCGTCGCCTTCGGCCGAGGCCGAGGGTGACGAAGGCATGCCGCTTTCAGTCAGCCAGCCGATGGCGTTGAGGATGAGGTCGCGGTTGGCGGTGTTGCCGCCGCCGAGAAAGGCGTTGGCGCCGATCGACGAGTCGCCGATGGTGAAGGCCCGCGAGAACTTGAGGCCGAGGTCTTCGCCGCCCGAGACTTCAGTGGCGATGGCAATGGGCAGCAATCCCCTGCGGTCAATTCCGGGATCGTAGATGCGCGGGAGGATGTCGGGGCTGGTTTCGCCCCAGGCCTTGGTTCCCGCACGGACGACGACATCGTGCGAGAGCCTGTATTTTTGAAGCGCCTCCTGAACGGCGTCGATGACCTGCGGGCTGGAGAAGGTGACGGCGTTCTTTTCAAGGTCGCGGGCAATCGGGTGGCTGGAGAAAAAGTCGATTGTCACGTTGTATCCGCCCATCGTGCCGCCGGAGATGACGGTGAGGCCGGGAAAGGATACGCCAAGGCGTTCCGCGACGTCGTTCCAGCCCCCAGGCACGTCAAGCCGGTCGGCGAGGAGCAGGATTCTGCCGCCTTTCGAGAAGAACGAGCAAATGGATTCGGCCTCGGATGGGTACGGGGGGCGCCGTGGCCCGGCGATGACAAGGAGGTCGCAGTCGCCGGGAATTTGCCCGTCGTCTGCGAGCTTCAGTTCCCGGAGTTCGTAGCCTTCGCGCCGGATTTCGCGGGCGAGATCGCTGTATCCGCCAAGCTTGTCGTAGTTGGCGAAGTCCCTTTCGCCGTGCCCGGCGAGCGCATAGAGGACGGGCGACTTGGGGCGCGCGAGGCGGGCGAGCGCCGTTACGCACTGTTGCTCGCCGCGGAAGCGGGTGTGGACGACGGAACCCGGAAGGAGCGAGTCTTCCTCGACGTTGGTCCTTTCGATGAGCGATTCGAAGGGGACGATTTCATGGCGGTCGCCTTGCTCGAAGATGACGCACGGACCATCCGCCCCGAAAGCGCGAACGACGTCGGCGGCGCGGGCGACATCGGCGTGGGGGTCGAGAAATTCGAACTCAAACTCGACGCCCTTTGCGGCGTCCTTCATGTTGAGGAGCAACTGGCGGAGCCGTTCGTGGAAGCCGTTGTTTCCGGGGAGGACGACGACACACTTGACGGACCCGTCAAGCCCCTCGAGCATTTCCACTGCGCGCTCAGAAAGTTGCTGTGCCCTTTCCCCGAAGGAGTGCGAGGCGCGTGTCTTGGCTGCGGCCAGGACAAGAAGCGCAACCAGAAGAAAGGCGAGCGCAACGTCGAGAATGGCGTGGAGCCGGGCGGCGGCGCGTCCAAGAAGGGTCGTCTTCATCGTTCGCCCTCCAGGATCCGCGTTGCCGTGAAGAGGCACCAGAGGCCGAATGTGGCGTGGAAGACCGCCGATGCGAGAGTGATGTGTCCTCCGGCGGCGTCAAGGAGTTCCCGGAAGAGCGGGAAGGAGGTGGAGAGCCAGTTGCCGCTAAGCCAGAAATGAGAAACGGCAACCCAGAGAAGCATGAGGGCGGTGCCGGAGATGAGCGTGCCTACCGCTGCAAGCCACGGCCGCCTTGAAAGCGCCGAGGTGAGGGTGCCGAGCGCCGTCCATGAAAAGGCGTGGAGAAAGAGCATTGCAAAAGAGGCGTTGAGCGAGGCCGGGGTCGGCGCCCGGGCCTTGAGCGTATGGGAGATGAGGAGCCAGGGAACGAACGAGCCTGCGATGGCAAGACAGGCCTGGATGTAGGAGGCGGCGAATTTCCCGACGACGAACTTGCGCATCGGGACTGGGAGCAGGAGGAGCGGCTCGAATGTCCCCGCCGCGCGTTCTCCGGCGAAAAGCGGCATTGTCAGCAATGACACGAGAACCGGCAAGGGGAGCGCGACGGAAAGTGTCCAGAGCGACTGCAAGGTCCAGAACTTTCCCTCGCCAAGTTGAAGGGATGTGCAGAAAAGGGCGGAGGAAATCGCGAAATAGCCGGCGAGGGAAAGGTAGCGCGATTTGGCGGTGAACGAGGAGCCGAGCTCCTTGTAGAAGACCGTGCGGGTGGCGCTGCTCATTTCAGGGCCTCCGGCGCCGACGTGTAATAGGCGGTAAGCGCCTTGGATACGCGTTGAGAAAGGGACTCGCCGGAGTCGCCGGCGGCAAGGTCGATGTGTGCGGCGACCGCGCCTGAGGCGAGCACGATGCAGGTTGATCCGATTTTCCGGGCGGCCTCAAGATTGTGCGAGGCGAGGAGGACGACGGTGTGGCGCGCGACGGAAGCCAGCGCACCGGAGAGCATTTCGCAGTGCGTGGCGTCGAGTCCGTCGAAAGGCTCGTCGATGGCGAGAAGCCTTGAGTCGGTGAGCATGGCGTCGGCAATGCCGACACGCTTCCTTTGGCCGGCCGAAAGGAGCGCCGTGCGCCGCGTGTAGATTGGCTTGAGGTCGAGGAGTTCGGTGACGTGGCGGATCCTGGCGCGAAGGCGCCGCGCCGAAAGTCCCTTGAGGCGGCCCCGGTAGATGAGGTGGTCTTCGACAGAAAGGTCGTTGTAGAGCGGGACGGCGTCGGAAAGGTAGCTGATGTGGCGGTGGGCGCGCATGAAGTCTCCGAAAACATCCGTCCCTTCAAGCATGACGGAGCCAGACGAGGGACGTTCCGCCCCCGTGACCGTGCGTAAAAGCGTTGTTTTGCCCGCCCCGTTTGGTCCTGCGACAATGCAAATGCCCGGACCAAGGGAAAAGGAGGCCGAGGCAAGGGCAACTGTCCGCCCGTATGTTTTCCTGAGGTTGGCGACTTCGAGCATCTTTCCCTTTTGGGCGTCTTTGTCAGCGCCCGATGCTGAGCCTTTCCGCAAGGCGGGCCGGAAGCCCGGCCCGACGGACTTTTTCAGCGGCGGTTTCAACGTCGTAACTGACGCGCCGGAACTCGATGATGCGTGAACGCGGTTCGAAAATCAGATAGGAGGACTGGGGATTTTCGTCCCTGGGCTGGCCAACGGAGCCGACGTTGATGAAGTACTTGCGCATCGGGTTGAGCGATACGCGGGCGCCGTGTCCGGTGGCGGGATAGCGTTTGACGTCGTCGCCTTGCTTTTCGAAAATGAGCGGCACGTGGGTGTGGCCGTGGAAGCAGATGCCGGTTTGCTGGTAGGTGAAGTGCGCTTCGGCGTCGAAGGTGTCGAAAACATAGCCCCAGAGCTCCGGCATGTCGAGCGTGCCGTGGACCATCGAAAACGAATGGGCGAAGAATTTCTGCGAGTAGGGGAGCCCGGCAAGCCATTTTTCGGACTGCTGATTGAGCTGGCGTCTCGTCCAGTCGATTACGGCCGCGGCGTGCGGCTGGAAGTCTTCGAGCGACTTTTCGTGCGAGCAGTAGTAGTCGTGGTTGCCGCAGACGGTCGCCGCGCCGAGCTCGCGAATTTTGTCGATGCACTCCTGGGGGTTGGCGTTGTAGCCGACGATGTCCCCCAGGCAGAAGAAGTCGGTGACGGACTGCGAACGTGCGTCCTCGACCACGGCGTTCAGGGCCTCAAGGTTGGCGTGGATGTCTGCCAGAATTGCAAATCTTGATTCCATGCGGGGTGCCTTGCTGTTAGTTGCGCGCCGTCAGGGCTGAAACCACCTGCAGGTCTTCGGCAACGGTGACTTTTATGTTGGGCTTCTTCCACTCGACGAGATGGACGGGTTGCCCAAGCAACTCGACGGCTCCGGCGTCGTCCGTGACCACGGCTTTCGTTTCCGCGACTTTTGCGATGGCCTCGCGCAACAGGGCGGTGGAAAAAGCCTGGGGTGTTTCAACGGCCCAGAGCTTTTCGCGGTCGATGGTGCGGATAACCTTGAGCCCCTTGTCGCATTCCTTCACCGTGTCGACAATCTTGCGGGCGGCAACGCCGGAACCTGTTTTGCGCGCCGAGGCGACGCAAAGTGAAATGAGCTCGCCTGTCACGAGCGGACGCGCCGAGTCGTGAACGACGACCGTGGAGCATTCTGGCGGCAGCGCGGCAAGCCCGGCCTTCACGGAATCCTGTCGCCTGCTGCCGCCGGTTGCTATTTTTGCGAGCTTTGAAATTCCGAACATCTTTGCCATTTCCTTGGCGGCTTCGGCACGTTCCCTTCTCACGACGAGGATGATGAAATCGATGTCCTGGCAGTTTTCAAATGCAAGCAGGGAATACGCAACCATGGGTTTGGGACCAAGGCTTAGGAAGGCCTTGTCCACGTTGCCCATGCGCTCGCCTTTTCCGGCGGCAAGAATAATTGCTCCAGTCATAAGAACCCTGCCTTGCGTGGTCTTTCGGCAACCATTGCCGATATCCTGCCGCGCATCATTAACATTATATCAACCAACGGGGAATTTAACAAGAAATTTGTACTTGGCTAGCCGTTTTGCCCGCGCCGTTGTTTCAAGTCACGGATTCATTGTAATGGCACGCAAGATTGTGTCACCTTGGTTGGAAATTCCGCACCATAATCTCATCATCTTCTTGCTTATCCCGTGTAAATGTGCTAACATGGGCGTATGAATGATTTAACAGCAACGTCCTTGCCTGGTCACGCTATTCGGGCCGCATCGGTCAAATCCGCGACTGCAATTTCCAATGCGCAGTTTTCCTTCAATAGCGTGTCTCATCCAGATTCTGAGAACGAGTGTGAATGCCGTCTGTCGAGGCTTCCCGATGCCGTGGGGGCGGATTCCCATGTCAGCTCGCGCATTCATTTGCGGCGTCGCCGAGCGGCGCAGGAGCGAATGGAGCTGGAGTCTATGCTTGGCGAATCTTTCGATTTCCTGCGGGGCGGAGATTTCTTCAAGTTGCTTTGCACTCTTGGCGGGGCTGAGATTGTTACGGTGGGATCGATTGGCGCTGCTATTCCTGTTCCGATTTATGCCGCCGGGATGACATTTGCCTTGGCTCTTGTCGCGTCGCTGCTGGCGCTTGCGCAGATCGGCGCGGGGATGTCGCTTTGGGCTGTCATGAAGTTTCTGAGCTATTTCAACAGACGCATCAAACGTCCTGTATACTATCCCGCCGAAAGGCGTCGCCGGCAAACGCTCGCCCGTCAGCGCCGCAGGGTCCGGCAGAGGCGCACTGTCAACACCTGCCCGACGAGAGAGGAGCTTGAGGAGCAGTTTTCCAGGGCGAGGTCTTCGCCGCGCGAGATGATCCGTTTCGGTTCCATGATCTGTGATCTTGAATGCTATGTGGACAACAGTCTCGTTCGCGATGAATTTGGCGAGATTGTCGGGCGCAAGCCGGGCATCAGGGGATGGCTCAATGTAAACTGCCCGCAACTCGGCACGAAGTACAAGACCGTGATGCGTTACAAAATGATGGCTGAGAAACTTAGACAGGCCGTCGGGGTGGGTGATCCCATTCCTGCTGCTGTGCTGGCCGAAACTGATGAGAACTCGGTGCGGAACTTTTCTTGGGGAAGGCATGGCGGTGTAGGGCGATGGGAGTTGGCTGCGGCGTGGGGCAGGGCGCAGGACTTTTTCAAGACTTGCGGCCGCTTCCAGACCGATGTCGTGGCGCAACTTGACCTGAGGCTGGCTCCGGAGTTCGCTCCATCTGGATGGTCGATGAAAGCCGTCGGTGACGTTGGCACCTGACAGGCGTTGCAGATGGCTGGCATGACTGGCGCGGAAGAGCGGAGGGGAGACATCCGCATGATTAAGGCTCTGCACTTTCCTCTGCACTCGTTCTGCCCGAGCCGATTGACGGCGGGGCGTTCTTATAATAGAATAGGAAGAAGAAAGGGTTAAAGCAATGACCAATACCGAACGCAAACTCGTAGCGGCCCGCTCGGGCTTCACGCTTATCGAACTTCTGCTCGTCATCGCGATTCTCGGCACTCTCGCCGCTGTCGTGATGACAAACTTCACGGGGCAGGGTGAACAGTCGAAGGTCACGGCGACGCGTACGAGCATCGCCAACATTGGTACGGCGATCCAGGCTTTTGAAGTCACCGCCGGGCACTTCCCGGACAACCTCGACGAGTTGACTGTCGCCACGGAAACGCGTGCGGCACTCTTGAAAAAGGACAGCCTTGCAGACTCCTGGGGCACCCCCTTCCAATACAAGAAGACGAGCAAGTTTGAATTTGAGATCCGCTCGGCCGGCCCCGACGCGCAGATGAACACAGAGGACGACATCACCAACTAAATGTCGTTTGGCTTCCACAGGCGTCCGCGCGGCCCTGGGTTCACCCTCATCGAGCTTCTGCTTGTGTTGGCGATCCTGGGGGCGCTTGTCGTCATCGTCTCGCCCTACATTGGCGCGGGAATGTCCGGCACGCAGCTGGCGACGGCGGCGCGTTCCGTCGTGCAGGCATCGAAATACGCGCGCACGATGGCGTTGCTCCATCAAGCCGAGACCGAGCTTGTCCTCACCTCCGCCGAAGGCGAGGGCGGTTCGTGCAGGATCGAGGTTCGGGCTGTCACGGGGGCCGACGTCGCCTTTGAACTCGCCGATATCGCCGCCGCCCGCGTTGAGGCCCGTGAGAATGGAACGGACGCCGAATGGGCAGGAGTGGCGGATGGCGACGTCGCAGATGAAGCACCGCCACTCCATTCGGCCGCAGCCGAGACGGCGCAAAGTTTCGCCGATGAGGTTTCGATGAAGTTCGAGTGCCAGGGTGTCGTTTTCGACTTCGAAGGCTACACCGACACGCTTGAGGACGGCGAGGAAGACGACGCGAAGGACGGCGAGGACGAAGAGTTGTTTGTGGAGCATCCCGTCATTAGACTTTTATTCAAGAGCAACGGCACCTGCCGTCCTTTCCAGGTGAGGGTCGGAAACGGCGATGAACAATCTTTCGTCATTTCCGTCGACATGACGGGGCGTGGCAAGATCGAGGGCTACGGCGATGATGAATAGGCGTGGCTTCACCCTCATCGAGGTGCTTATCGCAACCGTGATTCTTGGCGCAGGATTGCTTGCTATTTTCACGGGGCTCACCCCGTGCCTGGCGATGATTGACGCCTCGCGGCGTTTTCAGGAAGTCCGCTGGGTCTTTGACCGCGGCTTGCTGAAGCACCCAGTGACGGACGTCGAGGAGCTTGAAGATCTTGAAGTCGAGGAAGACGATGAACTTGCCGAGGAGGAGGGTGGCATCGGCGAAGGATATGTCTTTTCGCGCTGGATCGAGGAGAAGGAAGTTGAGGACGGGAAACCAGACGACGGGCTCTACGTCCTCCATACCCGCGTCTCCTGGGGCGAGGGCGAGGATGCCTGTGAGGAAATCGTCCAGCTGATCTGGAAAAAGGACGGGGGAAGTTATCCGCCATGAGGCACTCGGGCTTTACGATGATCGAGTTGTTGCTCGCGGTCTCGTTGATGACGGTTATCGTTGTCGTAGGTTTCATGAGTTTCACGACGGTCAACCGCATCTGGCGTCTTGGCACAGAGGCGGCGGACTCCATCCATCACGCTGATTTCGTGATGGAGCAACTGTCGATGGCTCTCCGTTCGGCCTACTATCCTGATGCCGCCAAGCCGAGCCCCGCCTATGGAATGTTGCTTGTAAACGACGGTGACGAAGAGGAGGCTCGCGATTCGCTTACCTGGGTCAAACTTGGCGGCGCACTTGTCGGCAAGGACTGGAAAGACGCTGAAGCCCCCCATAAAATCACGGTGACGGCCATTGGGGAAGGGGAATCGGAGGAGCCAGGCTTTGAGGCGGGCGGCCTTGTCATCAAGGCGTGGCGCATGTCGGCGCTCCCCGAGGATTTCGACCCCGAAGATGAGGAATTCGAGGAATATGTGAAGCCCCATCTTGTCACGCCAGATGTCATCGCCATTGATCTAAAAATGCTTGACCCCGAGGGAAACCTCGCCGAGGGCAGGGAAATGCCGGAGTTCGACGAGGAAGAGGAACTGGAGTGGATCGACGAGGACTGGAAGGACGACTACACCAACCGTTTGCCCTACGCCGTCGAGGCGACTCTCTATATGCGTGCGCCGGAAGAGGGTGGCGAGCCCATCGCCATCAAGCGCATTGTCACCATTCCCGCGGCACCGCTCGCGTGGCGCGACAAAGGCGCCGCTGGCGGAAAGACGGAAACGGGCGGCTCGTCAAAGAAAAAGAACACCGACCGAAACGGCAACCGGAACGGTAGCAATGGCGGGCGCGGGAACAACAACGGCGGCAATGGTTCGGGCGGAGGCCGTGGCGAAAGGCAAAACGGCGGGGCGCATGGCAATTCCACAGGAGGTGGCGGTCAACTTTAGCTGACGCCTTGTTCCGCCTTATTTGGCTATGGAAGAACCTGTATCAAATATCCAGCGTCGGCGCGACGCGATGTTTGTCGCAATCTGCACCTTCGCCTACATCGCGGTCACGGCGGGGCGCTACGACTACCATGCTTCGATTGTTGCGATCGCCCCGGCGCTGGGCGTCTCGAAACTCGAACTCGGCAGCGTAATCTCGCTTTTCGCAGTCCCGTACGGACTCGGGCAGTTCCTTAACGCCTTCATATCCGGGCGCTACAACCAGCGGCTGGTGGTTTTCGCCGCGCTGGTGCTCTCCGCCGCCGCCAACGTCGCCCTGCCGTTTTGCACAACGGTCGCGGCGATGCGCGTCCTCTGGTTCGCCAATGGAATCGTGCAGTCGTTCGTCTGGTGCAGCATGATCAAGACGCTTGCGGGCAACGTCTCGGACAAGGCGATGCCCAACGCAATCCTGCTTTCGAGCGCGACCTATCCCATCGGGAACTTCGTCGCCTACGGGCTTGCGGCAATTGGCGCGTCGATCGGATGCTGGAAGTTCGCGTTCTTCAGCTCAGCGGGGCTTCTGCTTGCCGCGGCGGCGACATGGATCGCAGTATACAAGCGGAGGTACTACGAGCATCCGGCGCAGAACGTGGCGAAACCCGGGGCGCACGCGCGATGTGCGACGGGACGCGTAGCGGCCTTCGTCGTCCTTACGGGACTCGTTACCGTGGCGGCGTATTTCGTGAAGGACGGTGTCAACAGCTGGCTGCCGTCGCTGATTCATGAAACATTCAAAATGTCGAGTTCGGCCTCGATTATGCTGACCCTTTGTTTGCCGTGCGCCGGTGTCTTCGCCTCGGCCGCCAACAAGTACTTCTACCAGGCCGTCCCCAACCACTCCGTTGTCAACGCCTCGGCGCTGGCACTCTGCGTCGTGGCGGCAATCGCCATTCTCCCGGCGCTTTCCTGTGGCAATGCCGCGATGGCGGTCGCCTGCTGCGTGGCGATGTTCTTCGGAATGGCGATGATTGCCAATGTCACAACCAGCATGGTGCCGCTGAACTTCAGGTCGAGGCTTGATTCCGGCTTCGTGGCCGGCATGATGGAGACTTTCGGTTATGTCGGCAACGCCATTGGCGCCGCCGTCCTCGGGGGCATCGCGGACGAGCATGGATGGAGCGCTGTCTTCCAAGTTGTTCTCTCCGTCGCGGCCGTCGCCACGGTCCTTGCTGTTTGCGCCATTGCCGCCGAACGCCGTATTCGACGCTGATCGGGAAATTTCCAGACTTGTTGGAAAAACAACGATTTTCGTTTCTCTGCCGTGATATCATTTTTTACGTCGGCTGGAGATGGGCTCCAATCGGCGCATAAACACAGGAGGTGCAATATGACGTTCTACAAGTGCGAAATCTGCGGGAAAATCATTGCGATGGTGAAACCCACGGGGGTTGACACGATCTGCTGCGGGCAGCCCATGCGCGAACTTGAAGCGGGGACGACGGACGCTGCCGTCGAAAAGCACGTGCCCGTTTGCAACGTCGCGGACAATCTGGCCGTCGTCACGGTTGGCTCGGTCGCGCACCCGATGCTTGAGGCGCATTACATTGAGTGGATTGCGCTCGAGACGGATCTCGGCTGCCAGGTCAAGGCACTCAAGGCAGGGGACAAGCCGGAAGCTTCGTTTGCGCTTCTGCCCGGCGAAAAAGTCGTTGCCGCCTATGAATACTGCAACCTCCACGGACTCTGGAAGTCCTGACGCAAACGTTAGGCATCCTTATTCCACGCACGCCGCGCCGACATCCGCAAGGGTGTCGGCGCGGCATCTTTTGACGAGCGGAGGCGGTGAGAACACGGTGCGGAATTCCCAACGGCGGCACGGGGTGCTTCATGCGTTGACGCGGTAAAAGCAGGCGGAGGGGAATCGGAGGAGAATTCAAATTGCAATTTGTGCTTTTCGCCAGTTTTTGGCAAAATATTACATTGTCTTTTTTAGAGAAACGGAGCTGTTTTCATGGCGTTTACCGAATACAATTTCTCGGAGATCGAGAAAAAGTGGCAGGCCTACTGGGCCGAACACGAGACATTCAAGACCGACGTGTGGGATTTTTCGAAGCCAAAGTTCTACGCGCTTGACATGTTCCCGTATCCAAGCGGCGTCGGCCTTCACGCCGGCCATCCCGAGGGATACACGGCGACGGATGTTGTTTCGCGCATGAAGCGCATGCAGGGCTACAACGTCCTGCATCCGATGGGGTACGACTCCTTTGGCCTTCCCGCCGAGCAGTACGCGATCAGCACCGGCAACCACCCCGATGGTTTTACACAGCAGAACATCGCGACCTTCTCCAAGCAACTCAAAGAGCTGGGCTTCGACTACGACTGGTCGAAGATGATTGCCACGAGCGACCCCGACTACTACAAGTGGACGCAGTGGATTTTCAAGCAGCTCTACCTCGACGGCTACGCGCAGTACATCGACATGCCGGTCAACTGGTGCGAGGAGCTTGGCACCGTGCTGAGCAACGACGAGGTCATCGACGGCAAGAGCGAGCGCGGCGGCTACCCCGTTGTTCGCAAGAACATGAAGCAGTGGGTCATCAACCAGCCGGCCTTCGCCGAGAAACTCCTCGAAGGTCTCAATGAGATTGACTGGCCTGAATCCACCAAGGAGATGCAGCGCCACTGGATTGGCAAGAGCGAAGGCGTCGAGGTCAAGTTCCAGATTGTCGGCGGCGGCGAGTTCTCGATTTTCACCACCTGCATCGAGACGATTTACGGCATCACCTTCATGGTTCTCGCGCCCGACGGGCAGCTCGTCCAGGATCTCATGCCCCGCGTCAAGAACCAGGACGAAGTCAAGGCCTACATCGCCGAGACGCGCAAGAAGAACGACATGGACCGCACCGAGCTCAACAAGGGCAAGACCGGCTGCCGCCTGGAGGGCGTAAAGTGCATCAACCCCGCCAACGGCAAGGAGGCGGAGCTTTTCATCGGCGACTTCGTCCTCGCCAGCTATGGCACGGGTGCCGTGATGGCCGTTCCGAGCCACGACCAGCGCGACTTCGAATACGCCGTCGCCCACGGCATCCCGATGATTCAGGTCATTGACGGCGCGGACGTTTCACAGAAGGCTTTTGAGAAGTACGACTATCTTGGCAAGGGCTGCAAACTGATCAACTCCGAGGAGTTCACAGGCCTCACGGTTGAGGAGGCTAAGGAGGCGATTACCAGCAAGCTCGAGAAGATGGGCGTAGCCAAGCGCACGGTCAACTACCACTTCCGCGAGTGGATCTTCGCCCGCCAGCGCTACTGGGGCGAGCCCGTTCCGGTCGTGCATACGGACGACGGCAAAATCTATCCGCTTCCCGACGAAGAGCTCCCGCTCGTCCTCCCCGAACTCAAGGACTACAAGGGGCAGGGCGGCAAGGCGCCGCTTGAGAACGCCGCCGAGTGGAAAATATACGACAGGAACGGCGTCAAAGGCGTCCGCGAGACATCGACGATGCCGGGGTCGGCTGGTTCGAGCTGGTACTTCCTCCGCTACGTCGATCCGCACAACGACAAGGAGTTCGCCAACTACGAGCTGCTCAAGCACTGGCTCCCCGTCGACCTCTACATCGGCGGCCCCGAGCATGCGGTCGGCCACCTGATGTATTCGCGTATCTGGAACCGCTACCTCTACGACAAGGGCCTGAGCCCGGTCAAGGAGCCTTTCAAAAAGCTCGTCCACCAAGGCATGATCCTCGGCGAGAACGGCATCAAGATGGGCAAGCGCTTCCCGAAGTACGTCGTGAACCCCAGCGACATCGTGAAGCAATATGGCGCCGACACGCTCCGCCTCTACGAAATGTTCATGGGGCCGCTTGAGGCGAGCAAGCCCTGGAGTGCCAAGGGTGTCGAAGGCGCCTTCCGCTTCATCAAGCGCTCGTTCCGCATGGTGTGCGACCAGAAAGTCGCCGACCGTGAGTTGACGGCCGAGGAACTTCGCGTCCTCCATGCCACCATCAAGAAGGTGACGTGCGACATCGAGACGCTGAACATGAACACCGCCATCAGCCAGCTGATGATTTTCGTCAACGCCTTTGCCGGCGAGGACAAGGACCTCCCGCGCCAAGCCGCCGAGACTTTCGTGCTGCTGCTATCGCCCTTCGCGCCGCATGTCTGCGAGGAGCTCTGGCAGAAGCTGGGGCACGACGCCACGCTCGCCTACGAGCCCTGGCCGAAGTACGAGGAGAAGTTCATCGCCGTGGACGAGGTCGAGGTGCTCGTCCAGGTCCTCGGCAAGCCGAAGTCGCGCATCAAGATCGCGGCCGACGCCGACGAGGAGGCCATGAGAGCCGCGGCGCTCGCCGACGAGAAGGTCGCCGCTGCGATTGCGGGCAAGACCGTCCGCAAGGTGATCTGCGTCAAGGGCCGCCTCATCAACATCGTGGCCAATTAATTGTTCGGACGCAAGGGCGCCCCTGCATTCGCCACGCGACGGCGCGGCAATGCCGCGGGCGCCCTTTGTGTTGCCCATAGGAGGAGCAAGGATGAGAATTGCCGTTGCATGTGGTGGAACGGGCGGCCATACGTTTCCGGGGCTCGCCACGGCAGCGGTCCTCAGGGACCGCGGCCACGAGGTCGAGGTGCTGGCGGCGGGGCGTTCGATCGAGGCCTCCACGCTGAAGGGCTGGGACGGGCCGCTTTTCAAGACGGGGGCCCGTAGGCTGTCGCCGAAGTTCATCTTCCACAACCTGCTTTCCGTTGCGCGGGTCTTCGCGCATTTCGTTCGGAAACGTCCCGCCGTCCTCCTGGCGATGGGCAGCTACTCGATCATGCCGCCCGTTGTCGCCGCGAAGCTCCTTGGCGTTCCCGTTGTCCTCCACGAGGCCAATTCCGTGCCTGGCAAGGCGAATGTTTTCTTCTCGAAGGCGGCGAAAAAGGTCGCGATTTCCTTTTCGGAAAGCGCACGTTATTTCCCGTCGGGCAAGACCGTCCACACGGGCATGCCGGTGCGCAAGTCATTGCTCGGCCAGGCGATCGCCCCGAAGAAGGAGGGTGAATGCCTGGTCTTCGTCACCGGCGGGAGCCAAGGGGCGAAATTCCTCAACGACACCTTGCCCGAGGCAATTGCCAAGGCGGCCTCGAAGGGCGTGGAGGGGCTCCGTGTCGTGCACCAGGCGGGGCCGGGCTTTGCCGACGGCGTGTGCGCCGCTTACGCGGCCCTTGGCGTCGAAGCCGAAGTCGGCGAGTTCTTCCCGAACATGGGCGGACTTCTCAAGTCGGCCGATGTCGTCGTCGCCCGCGCCGGCGCGGCGACGTGCGCCGAGGTGTGCCTTTTCGGCGTACCCGCCGTCTTCATCCCGTTGCCAAGCGCAGTGGGCGACCACCAATTCCACAACGCAAAGGCGATGGACGAGGCTGGTGCGGCGATTGTCGCGCGGCAGGCTTCGTGTACGGTTGAAAGCCTGGCGGACGTCCTCGGCGGTCTTGTCGGCAACCGGAGCCGCCTCCAGGCGATGCGCACGGCCTCGCTGAAGCTCGCCGCCCCCGGTGCCGCCGACCAGTTGGCGGACGTCGTTCTTTCGGCGGTTTAGGCACGGTACCGCCGCGCCTTTGGAAATGCCCCGGAAGTTTAACTTCGAAATCGACGAGAAGACCCCGCTCCTCAAAATTGCGGGTCCGCTCTTCTTCGAGATGCTGCTCACGACGCTTCTCCACAGCGTCGACACGCTGATGCTCAGCCACTACAACGAGCTTGCGGTCGGCGCCGTTGGCAACGTGAGCCAGGTGATGGCCATGCTGGGCCTCTTCTTCGGCATCATCTCGTTGGCCACCTCGGTTGTCGTCGCCCAGTATCTTGGCGCGAAGCAGTTCGCCAAGATGAACCGCATCTACACGCTGGCGGTCATTGTGAACCTCGCCGTCGGCATCGTGCTCTGCGGGGCCGTGGTGGCCCTTGCGCCACGGATCATGGCGTGGCTGAACGTCTCGGATGAAATGCGGCCCTTTGCGCTGACTTACATCCGCATCGTTGGCGCGGGAATGTTCATGCAGGCCGTCTACCGGGTGATGTCGCAGATTCTGAGATGCAACGGCTTCACGAAAATCGGGCTCTACGTCTCAATCGGCATGAACGCCGTCAACATCGGCGGCAACTACCTCTTCCTCTACGGCGCGCTGAAACATCTCGGGCTTGGTGTCGCGGGTGTCGCGATCTCGACGGTCGTCGCCAATGCCGTCGCCCTTGTCATCGCCTTTCACTTCTTCTTCTCGCGCCGCATCGGTCGCCTTTCTCTCCGCTATCTCAGACCCTTCCCGCTGGAGCTGCTCTGGCAAATGGTCAAGATCGGCCTGCCATCGGCCGGCGAGCAGCTTTCCTACAACTTCTACCAGATGTGTCTGCTCGCTTTCATCAACAAGATGGGCAACGACGCCGTCAACGCCAAGATCTACTGCTACAGCCTCATCCATTTCGCTTTTCTCTTCGCCAATGCGGCCGCCATGGGCACGCAAATCATCGTGGGCCACCTTGTGGGCGCCGGCAAGGAGGATGAAGCCTATTCCCGCGTTTTCCGCACCTTGCGCATCTCGATGCCGATCACCCTGGCGATTACTCTTGCCAACTGGCTGCTCTCGCCCTGGACGCTGCGTTGGTTCACGGCTAACGAGGCGATTGTCGCCATGTCCTGGTGGCTGATGTTCGTCGACATCTTCATCGAGGCGGGGCGCTGCCTCAACCTGACTTTCATCTACAGCCTAAGGGCGGCGGGGTCGTATGTCTTCCCGCTCATCATCGGGCTTGCGACGATGTGGGGCATCGGGCTCACCCTGGGCTATGGTCTTGGTGTCGCCGCGGGCATTGGCGTCGCGGGCGTTTTCATCGGGACCGCCGCCGACGAATGCGTCCGCGGGCTCGTTGTCATGTACTACTGGTGGCGTCGCAAGTGGAGTGGCAAGGCTCTCGTCGAAAAAGCCTGACGTCAGGACGGAAATGCAGGTTTTATGGTAAAATAAAATCACTGCATTCGTCATGGAAGAATACGTCCTTTTAGTCCTCGGCGCGGTCCTGGTGGGAAACTTCGTTCTCAACAGGTTTCTTGGCATTTGTCCGTTCCTGGGCGTCTCCAAGCGCCTTGACACCGCGATGGGAATGTCCGGCGCGGTGATTTTCGTGATGACGCTTGCCTCGGCCGCCACCTGGGCGTTGGAGCATTACGTGCTTGTGCCGCATGGCCTTTCCTCGCTGACGACCCTGGCCTTCATCCTGGTGATTGCCACGCTCGTCCAGCTTGTCGAGATCGCGCTGAAGCGGTTCGTGCCGGCACTCTACAAGGCGCTTGGCATCTACCTGCCGCTCATCACCACCAACTGCGCGGTCCTGGGGGTCGCCGTCATGAACATGCAGCAGGGGCGTTCCTTTGGCAAGTCCGTTCTTTTCGCTTTTTCCGCCGGCCTTGGCTTCGCCCTTGCCCTTGCGATTTTCTCGGGCTTGCGCGAGCGCATCGACCGGGCCAATCCCCCGCGCGCCTTCCGCGGCGTTGCGATCGCGCTTGTCACTGCCGGCTTGCTGAGCCTTGCCTTCATGGGCTTCGGCGGGCTTGTCAAATAGGGGGCGGCGATGGGTGGTGCGCTGATTATGGCAGTTGTTTGGCTTGGCGGCATTGGCCTCGTTTGCGGCCTGGCCCTGGCCATCTTCGCGCACTTCTTTTCCGTCAAGGAGGATCCGCGCATCGCCCAGGTCGTCGCCTGTCTGCCCGGCGCCAACTGCGGCGGCTGTGGTTTCGCGGGATGCTCCGGCTATGCGAACGCCGTGGTGAAGGAGGGGGCTCCATTCAACAAGTGTGCGCCGGGTGGTCTTCGCGCCGCGATGGCGGTTGCCAATGTCATGGGCAGCCGCTTCGAGGGCGAGATCATCGAGTATGTCGCCGTCGTGAAGTGCGGGGGCGACACGGCCAGCGCCTCGCGCAAGTTCGCCTACAACGGCATTGCCGACTGCGCGGCGGCTGCGGCGGTCGCGGGCGGCGACAAGACCTGTCCATACGGTTGCCTTGGCTACGGCACCTGTGTGCGGGAATGCCAGTCGCACGCCATAGAGATTGCCGATGGCATCGCGCGTGTGCATCCCGAACTCTGCGTGGGGTGCGGTTCGTGCGTCAAGGCCTGCCCCCGCCATGTGATCGAGATGATGCCGAAAAAGTCGAATGTACATGTCCTGTGCAAGTCGAGGGATTCCGGCGCGGCCGTGCGCAAGTACTGCAAGAAAGGGTGCATCGGCTGCGGCCTCTGCGTGAAGAACGCGGCGCCTGGCGTCATGCTGCTTGATGGATTCCTTGCGCGTGTCAACCAATCCGTGCCGTTCGATGGCGACCAGGCCATTGGAAAGTGTCCTGCCAAGTGCCTGAGGAGGGACCCGTAGATGAACTTTGTCGGGAAAATCTTCAAGTTCCGCGGGGGCGTCGAGGTCGAGGGACGCAAGGAGCTTTCCTCTGGTTGCCCGCTGGAGCGCGCGCCGCGCCCAGGGCGGCTGGTCGTTTCAATGGCCCAGCACAGGGGCGTACCGGCAGTGCCCGGCGTCCTTCCGGGCGAGCATGTCGCGAAATTCCAGAAAATCGCCGATGCGGCGGGCAAGGTTTCAAGTCCAATCCACGCCCCGCACGCCGGCGTTGTGAAGGCGGTCGTGGCGTCCGCGACTGCGTCCACGCGGGTCGCGGACGCCATCGTGCTCGACCTTGACCCAGAGGACGGCGTTCCCGACGCCTCGCTCAAGCCCATTGAAAACTGGGCCGAGGTACCTGCGGCCGAGTTGCTCGGGCGAATCCGCGACGCGGGCGTCGTCGGCGCCGGCGGCGCGGGCTTCCCCACGTACATGAAGCTCGCGCCGGTCGCCGGGCGGACCATCGACACGGTGATCGTCAACGGCGCGGAATGCGAGCCCTACCTCAACGGCGACAACCGCCTGATGATCGAGCGCGCCTCCGAACTCTGGATTGGGGCCTTGATCCTGCGCCGCGTGACAGGCGCCCGCCGCGTCGTCTTCGCCGTCGAGGACAACAAGCCGAAGGCCATCGCCGCCCTTGAAGCCGCCCTGGCGGGAACCGACGGCGAAATCGCCGTCCTGCCGCACGCCTACCCGCAGGGGAGCGAGAAGCACATCGTCTATTCCGTGACGGGCCGCAAGATTCCCTATGGCAAGTTGCCGGCGGATGTCGGCTGCATCGTCGAGAACATCTGGACGACGCTGACGGTTCACCGCGCGATTTTGCGCGGCGAGCCGGTGACTGTGCGCACGATTACGGTATCAGGCGAGGCGATTGCGCGTCCCGCGAATTTTGCCGCGCCCATTGGCATGTCCGTCCGCGACCTTGTCGATGCGGCGGGGGGCTTCCGGTTTCCGCCGGCCAAGGCGATTTGCGGCGGTCCGATGATGGGCGTCGCCATGCCGTCGCTTGACGTGCCGATCACGAAGACCACATCGGGGCTTGTCTTCCTCGGAGGGGGGGATGCCTTTGAATTTTCCTCCAGCCCGTGCATCAACTGCGGGCGCTGTGTTGAGGCGTGCCCAATGGGCCTGGTGCCGTCGGAAATCAGCCAGGCGGTTGAGTCGGGCGACATCCCGCTTGCCGGGAGACTGCATGTCGAGAGTTGCTTCGAGTGCGGCTGCTGCGCCTATGTCTGCCCGGCGCGGCGTCCGCTCGTGCAGCACAACCAGCGGGCGAAGGCGATCCTTGCCGCACGCCGCGCGGTGGCTTTCAGGAAGGAGGACGGGGGCAAATGACGGAAAAGACGGCAAAGCCGCAGGGCGATGAATTTTTCCTCGTGAGTCCGTCTCCGCACATTCATGACGCGGGGGCGTCGGTCCGGCAGATCATGCTCGACGTGATCGTGGCGCTTGTGCCGGCGCTGGTGGCCTCGGTTTGCTTCTTCGGGATGCGGGCGCTGGTGCTTGAAGCCGTCGCCGTGGCGACCTGCGTGCTGTGCGAATACCTGGCTCGGAAGGCCATGGGGCGTCCCAACGCCACGGGGGACTTCAGCGCCGTCGTGACGGGCCTGTTGCTGGCCTTCAACCTCCCGCCGGATCTTCCTGTTTGGATGGCGGTCCTCGGCGGCGTCTTCGCCATCGTCGTCGCCAAGCAACTCTTTGGCGGCCTCGGCTACAACCCTTTCAACCCGGCGCTTGCCGCGCGCGCCTTTCTGCTTGTTTCATTTACCGGAGCGATGACGACGTGGACGGCCTCCGGCTGGATGGGCGCCGATGCCGTGACGACGGCAACCCCGCTCGCCGCCAACGCCGCCGATGCCGTGACGGGCGCAACGCCGCTTGGCGTGGTCAAGGCCGCGTTGCGGACGGGATCGGCTTTCCCGTTCGAGATGGACGGCGCCATGACCTGGCGCTTTTTCCTCGGCGACATCAACGGCTGCCTCGGCGAGACCTCGTCCCTTGCGCTTTTGATAGGCGGAATCTACCTGCTGCTTCGCCGGGTGATCACCTGGCACGTTCCGGCATCTTTCCTTGGCACCGTCGTACTCTATGCCGTGGCCCTGCGCTTCGTCTCGCCTGAAACGGCCGCGCCGGTCAAATTCCACCTGCTGGCTGGCGGACTCTTCCTCGGGGCCTTCTTCATGGCGACAGACATGGTGACAACGCCCTCGACGCGCAAGGGCAAGGTTGTCTTTGGAATCGGTTGCGGCATTCTCACCATGGTCATTCGCACGGTAGCCTCGGGCGACTATCCCGAAGGCGTCAGCTTCGCCATCCTCGTCATGAACGCCTTCGTCCCGCTCATCAACCGGGCGACGCGCGCCAAACCCTTTGGAGAAGCCCATGCGTGAATTGATCAGGCTCTCCCTTTTCCTGGCCTTTGCCTGCGCTGTCTGCGGGGCGTTGCTCGCGCTTGTCGGCGGCTCGACGGCCGAGGCGCGCGCCTCGGCGGGCGACGCTCGCCGCGCCAAGGCCGCGGGGGGGGGTCTGCCCGCCCTCGTCCCCGCTGAAGCGGTAGGCTCCGC
>JAZQOA010000083.1:0-7441 GCA_045627605.1 Kiritimatiellia bacterium
GTCGGCCTTCCCCTGCCTTCCGCGTCCACTTCGCCGCGGATGCCTTTCCTCCCGCCGTCACCGCCGTCCGTCCCGTCACCCGCGCCCATGGCGGCCGCCCCCGCCGCGTCGAATCCCGCGCCGGGCAACGGTCTTTGGGCATGGTGCCGCCTCCTGGGGCAGATTGGCGGCGGCTACGTGCTTCTTGAAACAGATGGCGGCTATGTGGTGCTCGATCCCCGCGCCGCCCACGAACGGATACTCTACGAACGCATGCTGGGGGGCGCGCTTGGCGGAACTGTCGCCTCGCAGCCGCTTCTCATGCCCGAAACCGTGACGCTGCCGCCCGAAGACGCCGACCGCATCGGCGAGAACTTGGCGAACCTTAACGCCATGGGTTTTTCCATCGACACCTTCGGCGACAACACCTTCATCGTCGAGGCGCTGCCGGCAGGCATCAAGCTCGGGGAAATCCGCCCCGTGCTGGCGGATATTTCCCGCGGTATCGCGGAATCCGGCGCGAAGCGGGGCGCCGCCGACTGGAAGCTGAAGGCCGCCGCGCAGGCCGCCGCCACCTCGGCCGTCTCGCGAATGGCGGCCATCCCCTACCAGGCGCTCGCCGCGCTTGTCGAAGACCTCGCCTGCGCGAAGATGCCCTACACCAGCCCACGCGGCCGTCCCACGATGTTCTTCACGTCGACGCGCGAACTCGACCGCAAATTCGGAGTCGTGAAATGAATGGCGGCGCTCCAGGCGAACTCCTGCTTTCCGTCGAGGGCCTCACCGTCGAATACGGCGGCAACGGGTCGGGGAATGTCGCCGTCGATGGCGTCTCGTTCGATATCCGCCGTGGGGAAGTGCTCGGCGTCGTTGGCGAATCGGGCTGCGGCAAGTCGACGCTGGCCATGGCGATCCCGCGCCTGCTTCCCGAACCTCCAGCCTCCGTTTCCGCGAAGTCCATCAACTTCCTGGGCCGCGAACTCGCCGGTGCGGAACGGGAAACGCTCGTCCCGCTGCGGGGCGGACGCATCGGCGTCGTCTTCCAGGAGCCGATGACTGCGCTTTCCCCGCTTCACCGTGTCGGCGACCAAATCGAGGAGGCCTTCCTCCTCCACGGCGGCGGCGTCTCGCGTCGCCAGGCCCGCGCCGTCGCCCTCGACTGGCTGGGCAAGGTCGGCATCGCCGATCCCGCGCGCACCGCCCTGGCCTTTCCCCACGAACTTTCCGGCGGCATGCAGCAACGCGTCATGATCGCGATGGCGCTCGTCAACGACCCCGACCTCGTCATCGCCGACGAACCGACAACGGCGCTCGACGTCACGACGCAGGCGCAGGTGCTCGACCTGATGGCGCGTCTCATCGGCAGGAACAGCGCGCTCCTCCTTATCACGCACGACATGGGCGTCGTGCGCAAAATGGCGACGCGCGTCGCCGTCATGTACGCGGGCCGGATCGTCGAGACCGCCTCCTGCGCCGATCTCTTCGCCAACCCCTCGCACCCCTACACCCGCGCCTTGCTGTCGTCGATGCCCGCGCTGCGGACGCGCGGCAGCCGCCTTCCCGTCATCGAGGGCTTCGTCCCGACGCTCGCGGAGTGCGCCGCGATGCCGGGTTGCCGTTTCCTTCCGCGCTGTCCGCGCCGCGCTTCCTGCGACGGCTGCGACATCCCCCGTTTCTTTGCCGACGAGGGCGGACCGCACATGGTGCGCTGCGGACGCGCATCCGGGGAGGCGCCCCGATGAGCGCCCCCGTCATCGAGGCGCGCGACGTCCGCGTCTGGTATCCGGTCAGGCGCGGCGTCCTCGCGCACACCGTTGGCTTTGTCAAGGCCGTGGACGGCGTCAGCTTCGCTCTTGGCGAGGGCGAAGTGCTTGGCATCGTCGGTGAATCGGGTTCGGGCAAGACGACGCTTTCCCGCGCGATCCTCGGGCTCGAACCGCTCCATTCGGGCGAGATTCTCCTCTTCGGCGGGAACAGGGCGCAATTCAACGCCGCCCAGCGGCGCGAGGCGACCCTGAAGCTCCAGGTCGTCTTCCAGGACCCCTTCGCCTCGCTGAACCCGCGCCACACGGTACTCGACCTCGTCACCGAGGCGATGGTCGCGCACGGGCTCGCGGACAAGCGTTCCCGCATCGCCGAGGCGAAAAGGCTGCTGGCCGAAGTCGGCCTCCCCGGCGACATCCTCGACCGCTACCCCCACGCCTTCTCCGGCGGGCAGCGCCAGCGCATCGCCATCGCCCGCGCGCTTTCCCTCTCGCCGAAGGTCGTCATCTGCGACGAGGCCGTCAGCGCACTCGACCTCTCCGTCCGCGCGCAGATTCTCAACCTCCTCCTCGACCTCCGCGACCGGCGCGGGCTTTCCTACGTTTTCATCACGCACGACATCGGCGTCGTGAGCCACGTGGCGGATGGCATCGCGGTCATGCACGGCGGGCGCTTCGTCGAAACCGGCGCGGCCGAGGATGTCCTCGCGCACCCATGCGACGCCTACACGAAGTCCCTTCTCGCCAACGCCTTGTAGATACTCCCTACGCCAATTCACCTGTCCAACCTCCACCAAGCCATGTCATCAACTCTTGTCATCGACGCCGGAAACAGCTCCACCACAATCGCCTTGTTCCGTCGGGACGGCGCGAAAATCGAATCGGCCACGCCCGTGCGCGGAGGTATTTCCGCCGCGCGCGGAACCTGCGCGATTGCCATCCGCAAGGCCTTCGCGGCGGCAGACGCCGCAGGTGAACCCGTCGGCTCCGCCATGATGGCGTCCGTGACGCCCAGCGTCAACACGGCCTGGGAGCGACTTGTCCGCGAAGAGGCCGGACTCAGCCTGGACTTCGTCCGCCACGACATGCCGCTGCCCTTCGCGATGGCCTTCCCGCATCCCGAGACGATGGGTGCCGACCGCCTCGCCGACATGGCCGCCGCCGCAGTCCTCTACGGTGCGCCCGCGCTTGTCGTCGATATCGGCACGGCCGTCACCTACGACGTCCTTTCCGCCGGAAAATGCTTTTTCACCGGTGTCATCGGTCCCGGCCCCGAGATCCTCGCCCGCTCGCTCCACGACTACACGGCGCTGCTTCCGATGGTCGAGTGGTGGCGCAAGCCCCCCCCCGGGCAACCGGTCGATACCGAGGGCGCAATGCTCTTCGGAATCGACGCGGGCTTCGCCGGTGCCGTCCGCGAGACGGTTTCGCGCCTTCTCCCCCTCGCGGGACCTGGCGCGCACCTCGTTTCCACCGGGGGCTTCGCGGCGCGGTTCACCGAGTCGCTCGGCCTCGGTTTCGTGGCGGACGCCAATCTGACGCTCCGCGGCATCGGCATCCTCGCCTCTGGAAACTGGAGTCTGCAATAGCCATGGAAAACACACTTGATCTCGCGGCGCTGGCCGCGAAAATCACCGGCGTCGCCTTCGACTCCCGCAAGGTTCGGCCAGGCTTCGCCTTTGTGGCCATTGCCGGCGCAAAAGACGATGGCGCGAAATACATCGGCGAGGCTCTTTCGCGCGGAGCCTCCGCCTTGGTGGTTGCGGACGGCGTGGCCCTGCCCGACCTCCCCGGATCTGAGGCGGGACGCATCGAAATCATCCGCGTTCCTTCGCCCGGCCCCGTGCTTTCGGAACTCGCGTGCGAATTCTACGGCAATCCGTCGCGCAAGCTCGCCGTCTATGCCGTCACGGGCACGAATGGGAAAACCACGACGGCGGGGCTTGTCCGCGACATCCTCGATTCAACGGGACGCACCTGCGGTCTGCTCTCAACCGTCGAGTATTCGTGGCCCGGCCACTGCGAGGAGGCGTCGCGGACGACGCCCGACCCCGTGCTCGCCCAGTCCGCCCTTGCCGCGATGGCCGGCGCCGGCTGCACGGCCGCCTCCATCGAGGCCTCGTCGCACGCGCTCCACCAGGGGCGCATATCGGGCGTCCGCCTCGCCGCCGCCGCCTTCACCAACCTTTCGCAAGACCATTTCGACTACCACAGCGGTTTCGAAGACTACTTCGCCTGCAAGCGGAAGCTCTTCGAGCAGCTGGGCCGCGAAAATCCCGGCGCCCCCGCCGTCATCAACCGCGACGACCCCTACGGGCGCCGGCTTCTCGCGGACGCCGCGTCGCTTGGCGTGAAGCCCGTGTCGTATTCGCTTGGCGACGAAGGCGACATCCGCGCTTCCGGCATTGTGTTGGGCGCGGCTTCGACGGCCTTCACCCTTCACGCCTTTGGCGAGTCGGCGCACCTCGAAGCCGGACTCGTCGGCCGCTACAACGTCTCGAACATGCTTTGCGCGGCGGGCATGGCGCTCGCCACGGGCGTTCCCTTCGGCACGGTTGTCGAGGCTCTTTCCCAGGCGAAACCCCGTTGGGGGCGTCTGGAGCGCGTCCTTGTGGGCGATGGCCGCGACGATCGGCGCGCAAAGGTTTTCGTCGACTACGCGCATTCGCCGGACGCCATCGAGAAGGCGCTTGCCGCGTTGCGCGAAGTGACGGCGGCGCGCCTCTCGTTCGTCTTCGGCTGCGGCGGCGACCGGGACCGGGCGAAACGCCCGCTTATGGCCGGTGTCGCCGCGCGCCTGGCCGATCGCGTTTACCTGACCTCCGACAATCCGCGGACGGAAGACCCCGAGGCGATCCTCGACGAAGTCGAAACCGGCATCAGGGGTACTGCAACGCCCTACGTCCGCCTGGCCGACCGGCGCGAAGCCCTTGCGCGCGCCATTTTGGAATCGGGCCCCGGCGATGTCATTCTGGTTGCCGGGAAGGGGCACGAAACCTACCAGGAAGTCAACGGCGTCCACCACCATTTCGACGACCGCGAAACGGTGAGGCAATTGCTGGGCGCGTGCTGAAACGCGACATGGGTGATGTCAGAATTGCAGATTGGCAGATTTGTTTTCTGGTTCCTGGTTTCCGTGCAGCTGCTGCTGGCGGACTTCATCTTGCTTGTCTATTCTTGGGTCACGTTCAGCTTCGGACGGCCCAACTTCTGGCAGTCGCTCTTGCACATGAATCAGGGGCCGGCTTCCCTGTCTCCGGTGCAATGGATGTTGTTTGCCGCCTGCTTTACCGGCTTTCTTCTTGTCGTCGGACTGTCCGTCATCCTCGTTCGGGCGCTGATGCGGTTCCTCGGGAAGACGAGGCTGCGGCGGGGGCGGTACGTTGTTGTCATGGCTCTCGTTTCAGGCGTCCTGGTCGCGGCGGCGCTGCAGGTCGACCGGAGCTGGAGCATTTCCAAGGAACTCTCGCTGCGGTTCGAGCCGACGACGTTCTTGTCGGACAACTTCTGGCCGCTTGCCCCCGATGATGTCGTTTTTCCGGCGGAGAGGACGAACTTGGTGGTTGTCGTCGCGGAATCTTTTGAGGATACCTTCACCGACGAGGGGCGGCTGGGGACGAATCTTCTTCCGCGGCTGACGGCGCTTCGCGACAGCGGTCTTTCGTTTCGTGGACAGCTCCCGGTTCGCGGACTCGGATGCACCCGCATGGCCCAGTGTGCGATGCTGTATGGCATTCCAACCGTCTCGTATTCCTTTGTGGGCAATCCGTTCAGCGAGGATTTCGGACGGCAGTTCCCGTGCCGGATCCCGTCGTTGCTCGCGCTGCTGTCTGCCGGGGGGTACGCCGCGGCGTATGTTCAGGGCGGGAGCATGGACTTCGTCGACACGCGGGGAATGTTCGCGGACGTTCCGGGTCTCCTCTGTTTCGAGCGGAAAGATTTTGAGCGGAAGTATGGAGCAGAGGCCCTCAAGATCAACTTCGGTGCGCAGGATGAATTGCTCTTTCCCGAATGCAGGCGCATCCTGTCCGAACTTGCGTCCCGCGACAAGCCGTTCGTGTTCATGTGCAAGACAGTAAACACCCACAACCGCTGCGAATACCTGCCGGATGACGCGCCGCATCCGCGCGGCGGCACCTTTGAGAACGCGCTGCTCAATTCCGAAGGACTGGTCGGCGATTTTCTTGATTGGCTGGTCTGTCAGCCGTTCGCCGACCATACGGCGGTGGTGGTCCTTGGCGATCACTCGTACCACGGGAAGATCGCCGATCGCAATCCATCCGCGCCCCGGCAGGAGTTCAACCTTGTCATCCTGCCAAACGGCGAGCGGAAGGTCGTCGAACGGAAATTCGCGACCTTTGACTGGGCGCCGACCTTCCTGGAGTTGATCGGCTGCCGGATACCCGAAGGCCGGATGGGACTTGGAGTCTCGCTGCTCGATCCGAACGCCCGGACTCTTCTGGAGCGGTTCGGCTTCGAACGCGTCGATCTTGAAGTCAGGCGCTACGACAGGGCGTTTGAGTCGATGGTGTATCGTTAGAACCATACCTCCAACACCGTGATGTCATTAGAGGCAATTGCCCCAACCGCACCAGCCGGCTTCGCCGCTGTCCTGATGCCCGGTGATCCATCGGGCAATCCCAACCGCACCAGTGGCGTAGTTGCGAGTGTTGAGTGTCCTCCGCCCCAGCCGGCTTCGCCGCTGTCCTGATGCCCGATGATCCATCGGGCAATCCCAACCGCACCAGCGGCGTAGTTGCGAGTGTTGGGTGTCCTCCGCCCCAGCCGGTTTCGCCGCTGTCCAGATGCCCGGTGATCCATCGGGCAATCCCAACCGCACCAGCGGCGTAGTTGCAAGTAGAGCGTGGCCCTCCGCACCAGCCGGCTTCGCCGCTGTCCTGATGCCCGATGATCCATCGGGCAATCCCAACAGCGCCAGCAGCGTAGTAGCGAGTTTTGAGTTGCTCTCCGCCCCAGCCGGCTTCGCCGCTGTCCTGATGCCCGATGATCCATCGGGCAATCCCAACAGCGCCTCAGGCGCTCTCTCCCCCTCTTGACAATCCGCTTCCCATGGGGTAGAATTATAGTGTCAAGTTGGGGAAGGAATGTCGAGTGAAAAAAGAGCCTTCGCCCTTTGTTTATGCGGCTCCGAGCTCAATTTGGCACATCGCGGAAAATGTGTTTTTCCAGGAGAAATTTTCCTCTAAAGGGGAAAAATTTTCTTAAAAAATATTTTTTCCTGACGATGTTGGGTTCCGAAAAGACATCGACATCGGTCGTTGGTTGGATCGGAAATTGGCTAAGAAGTTTTCGCTTTCGCCCAGGTCGGGCGGGTGCGTTTTTCACTAAAACGGAAAACCCCGGAATCCCCGGGGAATTCGAAAGGAAAAACATGAAGAAGTTAGTTAGTGTGGCTTGCGCCCTCGCGGCGGGCTTCGCGATGGCGGACACGGCGGTAGAGTCGGCAAACATCGTGGGGTATCAGGACTACGAAGGTTCCGAATTTTTCAATCTTACTGGTGCAACTTTCGTCCCCGTGGGGACGGATGGTTCAACGATGAAGCTCGGCGACATCACCGTCAATGAGTATTTCAGTTACGAGTCCGATTCCGTTTCCATTTTTGAGAACAACGCGATGACCAGCTTTGATGTCACCTACATTGATGCGGCGACCGCCGAAGAGGCTCAAATTGCCGCTG
>JAZQOA010000084.1:0-47745 GCA_045627605.1 Kiritimatiellia bacterium
GGCGGCGTCGCTGGCGACTGGTTTTCGCGTTGTCCTCCTGGTCTTCTTTCGCATGGCTTTGAACTCCCGGAATATGGTTCGTTAAATGATATGTGACAAATCTACCATAACGAGATTTTATTGTCAATGAGATTTTGCGGAATATTACGACGGTTTGACTGAATTGGAAGGTCAGGTATGGCTTAATCATACTCACAGGATAATCTTCAGATAATCATTTGTCCAAATCTTTCCCCTAATCTTTTGTCCCGCCATGTTTTTCGCGGCATGGCACGGATTGTGCTACAATTTTTGTGCCGCAAAGCTTTTTTATGCGGCGAAACGGAGAAAACACCATGTCTGCAAAAAGAAAAACAATCCGTGTCGTGGCGGCGCTAACTGTCGCGGCCTCCGCGGCGGTCGCGGCGCTTCCCGTCCCGATCTACCCCGCGCAGGAAACCGACGGCCAGGCAACCGATGCCAAACTCGCGCCCGCCTCGCCCAACGAAATATCCTTCGCCTTCTGGGCAAAGTTCGACAAGCTCCCCTCCGAGGGCACGCCCTGCGGCCTCTTCGACTGCGTGGCGGACAAGCAGGGCATCGTCACCTTCCGCCTCTTCGCCCAGCCGACCGAGTTCCAAGGCGACTACGCGATTTCGACGCGCACACCGGTCAAGAAGGGCGAATGGCACCACTTCGAACTGAGCTACACCCGCCAGCAGACGCGCGCCGCGCTCTACATGGACGGCCACCTCCAGTGGGAGAACGACAACCTCTGCCTGCCCAAGCTCAAGTTCACAGGCGATGCCGCGCCCCGCGCCTTCACGGGCGAAGTCAAGGACCTTCTCGTCTATGACTTCCCGCTCGCCAACGAATATCTCGCCCTCGCGGACGACGTCGCCGACGCAACCGCCGAAATCAAGGCCACGGCGAAATCAGCCGAAGCCGCCGCGAAGTCCGCCGCGCTCAAGGAGTGGGCCGCGAAAATCGCCGCCACCTGCGACGCCTACGCCGCCGCACCCGATAAAGTGACCTGCGGCGCCCTCGCCGACCTCCGCCGCGACGCCGGCAACGCCGCCGAAATCGCTCGCGCCCTCACCGATCCCGCCCTTGCCCGGGTCGCCGGCGGACAGGCCGCGCTCTACACGGTCAACCCCGTCTCACAGGAGCTCTACCTTCCCTATTCGCTCCCGCGAAACGGAGAGATATCCACGGAAATGCGCATCATCGCCTGCCCCGGCGAATACGAGAACGGCTCGCTCCTCGCCGTGGCCTTCCGCCCGCTCAAAGTCAACAACGTCACAATCTCGGACCTCCGCGGCCCCGACGGCAAAACCATCCCGGCAACCGAGGTCAACGTCAAGCTCGTGAAACGCTGGTACCGCACGGGCGGCGCGTGGCTCTCCTACCACTCGGACCGCCGCCAGCGCAATCTTACGCCCGACCTGCTCGTCAACGACGACTCGATCATCAAAGTCGACGAATTCCGCCGCAAAAACTACCTCCGGCTCGACTACCCCGAAGGCAGCCGCTACGCCGACGTCTCCGACCCCGACAAGGGCCACACGAGCTGGAACAACGCCGTGCCCTTCAGGGATTCGCCCGCGATCCGGCCCCACGAAATCCCCGAAGCCGGGCGCAACCAGCAGTACATGTTCGCCTTCCACGTGCCCGCCGGCGCCACGCCGGGCCTCTATCGCGGCCGCATCAACCTCTCGATCGCGGGCGGCGACGCCGGCATCGACGTCGCGCTCAAGGTGCTCCCGATTGCGTTGCCCGACGAACCTTCGTCCTACGCCGACCTCGGCAACGTCTACATCTCGCACATGAACCACTTCCCCGGCTTCGTCGGCGCGACGCTCAAGGAGCGCGAAGACAACGCGCGGGCCGAGCTCGCCAGCATCCGCGCGCACAACATGTTCCACACCACCGGCATCTGGAATACCCCGGAGCTCGCCAAGCTCGCCCTTGAAGCCGGCCTCATCCCCGACAAGATCTTCGCGGACAAGCATCCTAAGAGCTGGCGCGCCTTCTACTCCGGAATCCCCGCGGCCGAGCTCACGACCGCCCACAAGGAAGCAGGGACGCGCGCGGCGATCCGCGAGGTCGAGGGCTGGAACAAGTACCTCGCCGAAACCTTCCCGAAGACCGCGCGCCAGTACGTGATCTACCACTCCGAGGACGGCTCCTACAACGGCCTTGTCAACACGCAGGCCGAGGAAGCCTACGTCGCGCACAAGCTCGGCTACAAGGTCTTCGCCCACACAATGAACGACAAGGTCGTCGCCTACATGGGCGACATCCAGGACATGAACTCGTCGACTGCGACCTCCCCCTCCGAAGCGCGCATGTGGCACGCCGCCGGTGGCGAACTCATCAACTACGCCGACCCCTTCCCCGGCTCGGAGAATCCCGAATGGTACCGCCGCAAGATCGGCATGCTCATGTACAAGACCGGCCTCGACGGCCAGATGATGCACGGCTACCGCCAGGGCCGCACGCCGTGGAACGAGTTCGCCGAGGATCTCGGCGGCGACGGCAACTACCGCAACTTCTGCCTCTGCTACCCCATGCGCAACGGAACGATCTACACCGTCGCGTGGGAAGGCGTCCGCGAAGCTTTCGACGACCTCCGCTACGCCACGCGCCTCCGCCAGCTCGCCGAGGCGAATCTCGGCGCCGAGGCCGACCCGCTCCGCCGCGAGGCGCGCCGCGCCCAGCTCTGGCTCGAGAAGCAGGACGGCAAGGCCGGCGACCTCGACATGATCCGCGCCGGCATCATCAGCCGCATCCTCGTCCTGCAAGACGCGATTGCAAGACACAAGGGCGTCCTGCCCGACGCCAACATGGCCGTGAAGCGCTAAGGAAAGGAACCGCCAGAAATGAAAAAAACAGCACTGACCTTTGCCGCGGCGGCAGCAATCGCCTCGGCGGCATTCGCCCAGGAAGACGGCAAGAACATCTACGACGTGAAGTTCGAGTCGCTCCCCGCCGACGTGACGGCGCTTCCCGCCGAGAGACCCGGGGACTGGAACTTCAACTTCCGCCCCTACGGATCCTCCGACATGCTCTGGACCGACCCGATCCTCCAGCGTGACGTCACCTCCGGCGCGGCGACGGGCGACAAACCCACGACCGCCCTCAACGTCACGTGCGACGCCGACGGCTTCACGGTGCTCGTCCTCTGCGTCGAGCCCGCGCTCGCCGCCTCCTACGCCAACACCAATGGCTTTCCGTCGCCCTCCATCGAGTTCTTCTTCACGCCCGGCGACGCCGACACGCCGAAGATCGAGCACTACTACCAGATGATCTACCAGAACGACAAGCTCAACGAATTCCCGTGGCTCGTCGAGAACCGCGGCTTCCGCCCCGTCCTGCCCTACGCGAGCTGCCGCGAGTACGTGATGGACAAGGCCATCCTGGTGAAGCTCAGTTTCTCGTGGGAGCCGCTCTACGACAGGCTGCCGATCTTCTGCGCGAAGCGCGACAACTTCTGGCGCCTCTCGCTCATCCGCTGGGGAGCCCTCTCGCAGACCTGGGGCGGAACCGTCCACCAGGCATCGCAGGCCGGCTATCTCCGCTGGCCCGCCTTCACCGACGCGCAGCGCACGGCGATCATGAAGGGCGTCCTCAAGAAGGCCTGGGTGTCGTTTTGCCAGGCCTCCGGCGAGGTCGGGACCAAAACCAACAAGGGCTGGAACGGCGTCGAGCCGCTCAAGGCGCAGTTCCGAGCCGACGAAGACAAGGCCGACCCGCGCTCCTATGTCAGCTACAACGAAGACCCCGGCTTCCGCCCCGTCCTCGAGGAGATCACGGCCGAGTGCCAGGGCTTCGCGCCCGGTATCGGCACCTTCGAGCAGCTCACGCCGGCCGAGCAGGAGAAGTTCTACAAGGCCGCGACCGACAAGCTCTTCAACTTCCGCTACGATGTCGAAGCCGCGTACGCGAAATACGTCAGGGACCAGCTCTTCAAGTAGTTCGAAGCCCAAGCGAAAGGATTTCCGAAAATGAAAACGACAATCCAGAGTCTCGTCCCCGTCGTCGCCGCGCTCGCGGCGGTGGCAGTCTTCGCCGCCGAGCCCGCCAAAGACGCCAAGCCCGGCGAACTCACTCCGCAGCAAATCCAGCAACTCACCCGAGACAACAACGGCAAGCTTGCCCAGTTCAAGCGGACGCTTGAAGGCATCCCCAACTGGCACAACGACAAGATGCCGCGCAACCCCGAGTTCATCAACTCCAACGTCACGGAAATGGTGAAGCTCATCAAGCTCCCCGTCGGCGCGGCAACGGGCATCACCGAGGCCGGCATCCAGGCGCTCGCCGCGCGCGCCTACGCCCAGCCGCTCAACCTCAAGTGGTACGACAACGCAAAAAAGCACTACCTCGAGGCCATCAGGCTCGCGACGAAGCCCTTTGAAAAGGCCACCCTCTCCTACGACTACGCCGACTACATGCTCCGCGCCGCCATGGAGGGTGACTCCGCCCAGTGGAACAAGGCCAAGGCCGACACCCTCGCCACGCCCGGCCTCGAACCCGCCGGGAAGCTCGACATCCTCGCCCGCGGCATTGCCGGGATGGACTTCGAGCAGGAAGGCTGGAAAATCGCCGCAGGGATCCCCGAACTCCACGGCAAGTACTATGCCCAATGCCTGCAGGCCATCGCCAACGCCGGCAGCTACATGAACCGCGGCGGGAATCCCCTCGCCTACGCGCAGTCCGACGAGCACAAACTCGAACTTGCCGAAAAGGCCATCGCCGACACGGCGATTCCCGAAAGGGAAAAGAAGCTGTTCTTCGACCGCAAATTCGAGGCGCTCAAGGGGCTCGAGCGCTTTGCCGACGTGGAAAACATGCTCCTGGCCCGCGCCGCGAGCACCAACGCCTGGCAGCGTGCCGAAGCCTCGGCGCAACTCGGCGACTTCTACGTCGAGCGCGCCCAGCGGTACTATGGCGACCCCGAGCCGACGCTCCTCCGCAAGGCGCTCGCCTCCTACGCCGTGGCGACGGCCCACCAGCCGCTAAACGGCGGCTATGTCGCCAAGCAGGTCGCGGCGCTCATGCAGCTCGGTGAATACGACGAGGCCATCGCCAAGAACGACCTTCTCGTCTCGCTCACGCGTGACAAAGTCGCGGACAAATCCATGAACAAGACCTACGCCGACTGCCATTACTACAAGGGCGACTACGCAAAGGCCTGCGAATACTACGACAAGTTCGACGACGGCGACCAGAAGATGCAGCGCCGCTACGCCGAGGCGCTCTACGCCGTCGGCCGCTATGACGACGCCATCGCGCACATCAAGCGCTGCTACAACGACTGGTCGTTCAAGGAGGCCAACAAGTACTTCATCCGCAAGATCGAGGAAAAGAAGGCCGCCGCACAGCAACAATAGACGCGCGGATTTCAACGCAAAAAAAGGCGGCGGCACGAGCATGTGCCGCCGCTTTTTTTGCTCCAGGCCGCCAACGGCCTCCGCCTATTTCCAGTAGGGGTGCTCCTTTGCCGGCGCCGTCTTCCCAACTGTTTGCGGCTTCTCGACCGGGACGTCCGAACGTTCTACATCCCCGCCTAATTTGTCGCCGGAATAGGCGACGTGTTTCTCTGGCGTGTGCCAGTATTCCACGAAGTCAAGCGAAATGGAGGTCCCGCTTGTCGAGCCGGAAATGCGCCCCGTCCCGACACCCGGATTCCTCATGTCGCCGGAGAAACTGTCGCCGCTTGTCGTGTACGAACCAAAGACGCGACGCTCGTTGCCCGCTTCGTCATCCGTGATCCTCCAGGAACCATCGGCACCGAAATGGATATACCAGGTGAACCCGGCGGAATCCGTCAAGCTCCACGTGCCAATGATCGACGAACCGTCCGCCACGATCAACTCACCGACATCGTCGGAAGAAGACTGGTTGTTGTCGCCGTTTTCGCAGCCAAACAGCCAGACGCAGGCAACGGCTGAAAGGCTGAAGGCAAGCCAGCGACTCTGGAATTTGCACAAATTAACTAAAGACATTCCCTTTGAACTCCATTTAAAAACAGGAAATAATTTTCACACAAATCAGTTTGAAAGTCAAACTATTCGCATCTCAAACTTTGTCATGAGAAGGGATGTGGTATAATTTCCATAAACGAACGGAACGCAAACAATGACAACGCCAGTCCAGAACGGAGCTCAAAATACACAAGGGAGCAAGTCCCCAGCCTTCCTGCGCGGCAGGCCCCGCAACAACCACGTCCTCGTCTTCGGCGGGGGGAGCGGCATCGGCAAGGCAATCGCCAGACGAATGCTTGACGCGGGAGCGTCCGTGACGATTTGCGGAAGGAACGCCGAAAAACTGAGGGCCGTCCGCGAGGAATTCGCCTCCGAAAAACTCTTTTCCCTTACCGGTGACATTTCCGCCGTCGATGACCACGGCCGGCTTTTCAAAGAGGCGGAAACGCTCATGGGCGGCCTCGACGCCTTCGTCAATGCCGCGGCAATCGGCGGCGACGCGACATTCAAGCGCGGCTACGAGCCCTGGGACATCACCTCGGCGGAGTGGGACCTGATGGCGGGCATCAATTTCAAGGCGGCCTTTTTCCTCATCCGAAACGAGGTGGACTTCCTCAAGGGCAAAGGCCGGCGCGGCAACATCCTCAACCTCGCTTCAAACGCGGCCTGCATGGACGTCATCGGCTCATACGGTGCGGCGAAACTCGCGATCATCAAGTGGACCCGCGCCTTCGGCAAGCGCTTCGGCCACGACGGCATCGTCATCAACGGCATCGCGCCGGGCGCGACGGTCACGCCGATGATCGCCGCCTACGCGAAGTCCGAAAACCAGCCCTACCCGCGCCATGCGCTCGAACGCTTCATCCGCCCGGATGAAATTGCCGAACTCGCCTTCTACCTGCTCAGCGACTACGGCGAAATCATCTGCGGCCACACGGTTGTCGCGGACGCCGGCGACAACTGCGCGACGCTGTAGCCCACCCCATGAAAGCCCTCAACCTCAACGTCCTCGTCACCGGCGCCTCAAGCGGCATCGGCGAAGCCCTGGCGCTTGAATGCGCCACACGCGGGGCGGAGCATCTCTTTCTTTGCGGACGAAACAAGGAGCGGCTCGATGCCGTCGCCGGGAAATGCCGCGCCCTTGGAGCCGCTGTGCGAGCAGACGCCATCGACGTTGCGGACGAATCGGCCATGCGCACGTGGCTTGCCGCTTGCGACGACGAAGCGCCCCTTGAACTGGTCTTCTCCAACGCCGGCGTCGCGACGGGCCGCGAGACGGAGGAGAACGTGAGGCGGACTTTCGCCACCAATGTCTGGGGCGGGCTGAACACGGTGCTGCCCGTCGTCGACCTCTTTCGCGACGGGAGGCCGCGCCGCCTGAGGCAAATCGCGATCACCGCGTCAATCGCCGGCTATGCGCCGCTTTCCACCTGCCCCGCGTATGCGGGTTCCAAGGCCGCGATGAAAAACTGGGGGCTGTCGCTCCGCGGCATGTTGAAGCGCGAGGGCATCCGGGTGAATGTCGTCTGCCCGGGCTTCGTCCGCTCGCGCATCACGGACAGGAACACCTGCCCCATGCCCTTCTTCATGGAGGCCGGGAAAGCGGCGCGCATCATCGTCGACCGCGTCCTGGGGAACGTCGGTCTCATCGCCTTTCCCTGGCCCATGCGGTTCGCCACGTGGGCGCTTTCCGCATTGCCGTGGCGAGTCGCCGAGTTCGTCGCCTCGCTCCTTCCCGAAAAAAACGACGACAACAGGAAACCGTCATAACCGCAGAAAGGAATCACAATGGCAACGACAGTCACAACCTGGCCCGCAGCAGCAGGGACGCAAACCGACGCCTACACGGTCAAGGCCAACGGCATGGGAATCCCCGTCATGGGCGTGCCGATGCCCGAAAACCGCCTCGCAGAAGACCTGCGCCACCCCTACTCCTTCGCGCTTTTCGACGCCAACGGCGAAGTCACCGTCGAAGTCTCGTCGCGTTTCTTCGACATGGGCGAGGTTCAAATACTGCCGGACTCCGCCGGTGCCCGGTTGGTTGAGACAAAAGGAAACACGGCTGTTTTCCGCGCGACGCCACCTTTTACGCTCGCAGTCGAGCCCCGCGGACGCCACAACGCGCTGATTCTCGCGGCGAACACACCAGAAACCGACGTGCCACGCGAAGACGACGAAGGCGTCATCTTCTTCGGTCCGGGACGCCACCACCCCGGCGTCATCAGGCTTTCAGCAGGGCAAACCCTCTACCTTGCGGGCGGAGCCTGGGTTGAAGGTGCCGTCACCGCCTTCGGCGACGGCATCAGGATCTGCGGCCGGGGCGTCCTTAGCGGTGCGCCCTGGCCGTGGGTCAACGGCCCCGTCATCGCCAAGGACGAACACTACGCGATCAATAGGTCTGGCCAGATGGTCCGCCTCGAAGGCCGCGGCATCGGCGTCCGCGACGTCACCCTCCTCAGCTCGTGGGGCTGGTGCCTCGTGCTGAACGAGGTTGAAAACGCCGAAATCGAAAATGTCAAAATTTTGGGCGGGCGCGTCATCAACGACGACGGCATCGACATCTGCCGCTCGCGCAACGTCACGATCCGCGACTGCTTCATCAGGGCGCAGGACGACTGCATCTCGCCGAAGTGGTGGTGCGAAAACCTGCTGGCCGAACGCTGCACGCTCTGGGCCGACGTCGCCAACCCCTTCCGCATCGGCTACGAATGCGAAGACGCGCCATTCGCCTACCGCAACCTGACCTTCCGCGACATCGACATCCTCCACATGACGCTCCAGCCGACAACGCCGGACATCTACTGGTCGCATGCGGCCATCCACATCCAGCCGGCCAACGGCCAGATGCTCGAAAACTTCACCTTCGAACGGCTGCGGTTCCACGAGGTCTGCGACCACCACACCTTCCTCATCCTCAAGACAATGGCGACGGAGACTATGAAGAAGTCGTCCGAAGCCGGCTACTTCAGGAACCTCGTCCTCCGCGACATCCACCTGCCGGAGTCGGGCGGTGGAATGGGCGTTTACCTTTCGACGAAGGACGACGCGCACTTCATCGATGGCGTCACGTTCGACAATGTCGACGGCTACGGCAACGTCGTCGTCGCAGGCGCCGTGAAAAACACGGCGGGCGTCGCCCCGCACGCCCGCACCGCGTATGGCCCCTTGATCGGCGACCGGTTGTGGATGTGGGGCCACCATGCGCATTCGACCGACGACGGCATCTTCGGGATTCCCACGGGCAACACCATCGACATGGCGGACGCCTGCAAGGCGATGGGCATCCCCAATTGCGCCATCGTCCGCTGGCGCAACATGCCGGACGCCGCCGAACTCGACGACTACATGGCGCAGTTCCACGACACCCGGCGCATCGCCTTTTCCGTCACGGACGGCGCCAAGGAGACCTTCGAGGAGAAAGTCGGGATGGGGCTCGAACTCGCCCGAAAACACCCCAATCTGACAATGTTCTTCCTCGACGACTTCTTCGTCAGCAGCTGCGAGCTGACGCAACCCGTTGGGAAAATCCGCGACCTCCGCGGCAAACTCGCGTCACGCGGGCTCAAGCTCGCCATCGTGCTCTACGCCGACCAGGATGGTGTCAAACCGGAATTCAAGGAGTACCTCGACCTCTGCGACGAAATCTCCTTCTGGTTCTGGAACGGAAAAAACGTGACCACCATCGAAGGCGAAGTCGCCAAGCTCCGCGCGCTGATTGGCAAGGCAAAGCCCGTACTGCTGGGCATCTACATGTGGGACTTCGGAGCCAGGAAGCCAATGGCACCTGAACTAATGGAGACGCAACTCGCCTCAGCCTACAAGTTGCTCAAGTCAGGCGCAATCCAGGGCTTGGTTTTCCACTGCACGCCAATTGTCGACCGCGGACTCGAAGCCGTTGAAATCGCCCGCCGGTGGATCGCTGAACACGCCGGGGAAAAAGCCGCGGATTAAAAGGCGAACGTCAAGCCAAAGGCCGTGACAAGGTTCTTCGCGTCCGCCCCGTAGTCGCCGAAAAGGTCAAGCCGGATGTTGTCGCAAAGATAGACGCCGAAATCGGCGAACACCTCGACCTGCGCGGAATCTTCGATGCCATCCTCGTCGTCGAAGACGTCGCCGACGTAGGACACCTCGGCCCTTCCGTAAAAGATGTCGGCGCGGATGTCGATGCCAAGGCGCGCCACGAAAGCCCCGCCGTCTATGCTATCGGAAAAGTCGGAATGGAATGGCCCGGCATGCGCCTCGTATTCGACCTCGACGTCCGCGAAGTAAAAGCCGAGCGCCACATAGGGGCTCACGATGTTTTCGCGCGCAAGGCTGAAAAGCACCTGCAGGCTGCCGTCGGATTTCGTGAGCCACCCGTCATCAAGGTAGACGCCATTCCACCTGCCAAGCCCGGGGTCGGCATACGCCAGGTCGTCGAGTTCAAACGACTCGGCGGAGCAACGCAATTCCAAGCCGACCGGCGTATCCTTGATATTCCACCGGGCGCCGAAGCCAGCCGCGCCGCCCGTGGTGTCGCCAAGCGGGTTCTCGTCGATTGTCGCCACGCCGACGCCAAAGCCAAATTCGAATGTCGGGACATTTGCCGCCTGTCCCTGCGCCATCAGCACACCGCACGACACAGCCAGTGCCGCCGCAACGAAATGAAGTTTGCCCATTGTTGATTTCCTCTTTTCAGTCTTTAATTTTAGTTGTTCGCCGTTTGGCCGTCAAGACTGCGGATGACCGCCCTGAACAAATTACGGCCGAGTTCCCGTGCGGCAGGTTCAGAATAGACGCCTCCCGCCAATCCATAGCCAAACTCACCGGCCATCGAGCAAACACAGTTGGGTTCGCGCCCCGCCCATGTTGAGGCCATCATGAGGCCTCTTCTGTCGTAGTCGTCGGCGTTGTTCCAAGGTGCCCCGCCGGGAATATCCCAAGACGGATCGTATTGCAGGGCGCCATCCGCCTGCGTCTCGGCAAGGATCTTGCGGAAGCGTTCGCAAAAGGCGTTGTGCGCGTGGTTCTGGGAAAGGAGAAAATAGAAATGGTCGTGCTCGGCACCCCTTATCCACGGAGCGTGCATATCGAGGAAAAAGAACCGCCGGCCCGCTGACTCGCGGCGCACCAGTTTCCGGACGGCCCTCACGGCCGAATATTGACCTTGAACATAGTCCTGGTTGTAGTCGTGCGGTTTCCGCGCCTTGCCTTGTTCGCCCTCCTCCACGCCGTCCTTGTCCATGAACGGCACGAAAAACAGATCCGCGTTCGCCTTGGCCCACGCGGCCTCGGGCGAATCGGCGAGCGCCCCTTCGACAACGCCCTCCATCACGCGGGAAGCAGACATTTCGCAGGCATGGTGCCGACAGGTGAAGAAAAGCGCAAACGGAACTTTCGCCGCGGCGTCACACGAAATGCGAAGCAACTCGACGTTGCGCGAACCGTTTTGCGACTTGCAGAGCACGGACTCCGCCACGCGCGGAGTACCGGCGATTGACTTCACGAAGGTGCGCCAATTCGCCTCGACATAGGGAAGACCTATGGAAAAGAAAGTTTCCTCCTCGGCCTCGCCAAAGGCGTACGTAAATTCACCTGGCAGGGCATCTGCCTTCTCGGCATTCAGGAACCGCCACGTCACGCCACCATCCGAGCTCACGGCGGGGCCGGCCTTGGTCAGCCTTTCCGTTCCAGGCTCGTAAACAAAGCGTAGGCGCCTGCCTTTTGCACCGCGCACTCTGAAATTCGTGTAGAACCATTCGCCACCCCGGTTGTCGGGACGCAAAAACACTTCGCCTCCGGCCTCGTCAATCTTGTCGACCTTCACATTTCCGCCGGGGAAACCGGCGTCAACCGAAACCTTTCCGCATTGGTTCACAAACCGCTCTGCCTTCATCGCCAGACCATCCTTTCTTCAGCACCCATCGCGTCCGTTCGGGAACTTTCGTTTTTCCTTTCCGCTGTTCCTCCGCCAATAGAAATAGGAGGCGGCAACAGGGACAATACAGACCAAGGCAATCACCGGCATGAAGAGCGTCGTCCTGCCCAGGAATGCAAAGAGAATGACAAGGAGTCCCCCGGCCGTCCACACCCAGCCCCCAAGCCGGTGGGTGAAGGCCCAGTTGTCCTCGTCGGCGAGCGTCCACGGGACGCGGATGCCCACGGTGTTGTTGAGCCGGCATTTAGGCAGGTAGTTTCCAATGGCCACAAGGAGGATTCCAAAGAACAGCGCAACGAAAAAACCGACATCGACCGCCCGCCCCAGTGCCATCAGATAGCACAGCGCCGAGACCAGCAGGGAGCATAACGGAATGATCCACAGGCAAAGGTTGATCACTGCCGAAGGCAGGTTTTTCACTTTGGGATCGAGCAGAAGCGGCAGAATTGTCAATCCGTGAACGGCCAGCATGATGAGGGGAAGCCCGAAAACGGCAAAAGGCTTGCCACTCCACCCGTCGGGCTGGTTGCCGGGGCCGAAATGCGTGGCGATTCTGTCCGGCAGCCTATCCCAGAGCAGAAGACCCGCCACAATGGGCAGCAACATGACAAGGCTGGTCGCAATAAGCGTGCTTTTTGGCGGTTTCATAGACGACATCCCCTTTCAGCTCGTTGATCCAGAGCATAATCTCCTCCAACACGGAGGCGTTCAGCTCGTAGTAGATGAATTTACCTTCCCTCCGGTCCCGGATCAGATCGGCCTCGCGCAAAACCGAGAGGTGCCGGGAGACGGCGGCGGCGGTGACTGGGAATTGCGCGGAAATCTCCCCGGCGGAAAGCGCACCACCCCGAAGCAGGATCAAAATCTCCCGCCGGGTCGGGTCAACCAACGCGCGCATTGTAGCTTGCAGTCCCATGTCTCTCTCATCCAATCCTCATTCGTTTAACAATTAACTTAACTGTTAAATATATGATAGCATATTCCGTAGATTTGGCAAAGGAGATAAATCAGTCGCGGACGGAAAAAAGGAAGCGAAGCAACTCCGCGAAACGGTCGTCCTTGGCGGCGAGGCGTTCGGGAAGGAACTGCACCCCGGTGATTGGGCGGGTAAAAAAAAAGCGCACCGACGGGTAACCGCGGTGCGCCCTTCGCGCCTTGCTATTCCTCGTCGTCGCCACCTTGCTCGTAGTGGCGGCGGTAGTATTGGTTGAAGGCGTAGTAGATGACGTTGACACCCAGCTTGTAGGCTTGGTCGGCGACTTCCGGCGCAGCGCCGGAATGACCGTCCTTCCAGGCGTCCTTAACGTCGCCAGGGTGGTAGAAGGCGACGATGCGGCCCTCGTGGCGGATGGCCAGCGCACGGTTGCCGTCATGGTGCCAGAAGCGCGGGGCGCCATCGGGGAAGACAAACGGCGCCTGGTAGATCGGGTCGTCGTTGGGGATGTCGACAAGCGACTTGCCGGGGAAGACCTTGGCAAGCATGTTTCGCACGCTGCGGCCGAAGTTTCCGCCACCGCAGTCGATGAAGAGCATGCCGCCCTCGACCTCGCAGTAATTGCGGAGGATCTTGGCTTCGGCCGACGAGATGTTGATGTTGCCGGATCCCGTCATGAAGACGAAAGGCGGGGCCTTCTTCTTCGGGAATCGCGCAAGACGCTCGATTTCGCGGGCCTCGGTTTCGTTGGCGACGGGAAGTCCCGTAAGCTGGTTGAAGCGGACAAGCAGGTTGTAGTCGCCGGACTTGCCCATCTCCTGGTCCCAGTTGCCACCCGAGTACTTGAGGCGGATGAAGCGGATCTTGGCACCCTCCATGCCCTTGGGCCAGCCGCCGCGACCCTTGCCGCCCTTGCCGAGCTTGCCCTTCTTGGTACGGTCCGCCACGTAGGTGTCCTGCGTCGTCTGCTGGAGTTCCTCCAGGACCTTGGCGTCGTCGATGTTGATGCGCTCGAGGATGTAGGGGCTCCAAGGATCGACCAGCAGCTTCTTCTGCTTTTTCTTGGGCTTCGGTTTGATCTGGACGACCTGCTCGACCTGCGGTTCGCCTTCGCCCTTGACGATGCCATACTCCTCCATGCCGCAACCGTGGATGAGGAACGGTCCGACAAGGACGAGCAGGAAGAGCGTGACGGCCCAGTAGCACGAGCTGCGGAACCGCGGATCCTCGCCGCCTGTCTTCAGGCTGCGGATCAGCGGGTTTGAAATGACAACTGGCGCGGGGGCCGCGTCGCCGCAGTAGAGGCGGCGCGCCTCAAGCGTCAGCAATGCCACGAGCACGAGAACCGGAACGATGAACGCAAGCGGCGTGATGAAGACCGTGTACGTCCAAAGCTCCTTGCAGGCGAAGTCGTCGAAGATCTTGTAGTCCGCGGCGTTCAACACCTTCGGGACGGCAACCGTCCAGTTGGCGAACGCGCAGAGGACGACAACATGCAGGGCCCAGGCGATCTTGAGGAGCCAAAGCGAAGCGGGAGACTTCCGGAACGCCATCGCGGCGGCCACAAGCAGAACCACGCACGAGACGACGGCCAGAAGCGCAAGCAGCGTGCCGGAGGTGAGCGACCCCGCGTTTTCAAGGTAGCGGATGAACTCCGGGCTGCTTTCGACCCAGTCGTTCCACTTGATGTAGAGCGAGGGCCACAAATCGGCGAACCGCTTGAGGAAGCCCGTGCGCATCGGCAAACGCATCGGCAGGATGACCGCGATGAAGGCGGAGCACCCGGCCATGATCAGCGAGCCGATGGCGAAGCGGAGCTTGAGCGGCGTGTTTCCCTGCACCCGCCACAGCCAGGTGAAGGCAACCGTCAGGTAGCGCGCGAGGAATTTGTGGAGCCAGGTCAAGCCCAGCGCCACGCCTTCCAGGCAACGTTCGATGAGCGGTGCCTTGGCGGGGGGGGAGGACATATCCGTGTAATACGGCATGGCGAACGATCCGGAAGCCGGTCGAAGACCGGGCAGTGCTTAGAGACCGAGGTCGTCGAGGGAGATGTCGCCCGAGGCAGGAGGCAGGGGCTGGATTTCGGGCGGCTTCTTGGCGGAACCTTCACCGGCGGCGGCCGGGGCGGCTTCACCCTCGGCTGCGGCGGGAGCCTTGCCGGAAAGCGCCTTGGTCTCGGCCGTGGCCGTGACAGGCACCGCGTTGGAGGCGGCAACGGCGGCTTCGGCGGCCTTGCGCTGGATTTCGGCCTCGCGGCGGGCCTTCTCGGCCTCGACCTGTTCGGCTTTCTTAATGGCCTGGATCGTCGACGGGGCCTTGACGCCGTACTTCGCCCAGTCCTTGTAGAGGCCAAACGACGTGCCGAAAACGATGATCGCATGGACGATCAGGGCCACGACAATGCCCTTTGTGAGGATGGACTTGTCAATCTCCTTGAGGAGATTGTCGGGATTGAAATTCTGGTTATCCATAATTGCTTGTTACTCCTCGGTCTTAACACCGGTCAAAACCATTTTGACGCCCGCCTCGCTGATTGCCTCGATCACGGGCATGTAGTCCTTGCGCAGGAGGTTGCGGTCCACCTTCAGGTGCACCGGGGCCTCCTTGAGTTCCTCGGCCTGCATCTTGCAGGCCATTCCGACTTCCGCGGCGCTGCTCTGCACGCCGCCCATCCAGATCGTGCCGGCCGAATCGATGAGCACCTCGACAAGCGGGGGCTGCTGCGACTCGATCGCGCTCGACTCGGGATCCTCGACCTGGACGTTGGCGCTCTTCATGAAGGTCGACGCCAGCATGAAGAAGATGATGAGCAGGAAGGCGATGTCGCCCATCGACGAAGTCGGGACGACGAGGGACATTCTCTTTTTGCGTCTGATCATATCCTGGGCCTCCCTTAGTCGCCGATCATCGCGACGACCCCGCCCGCCTCCGAGATCATCGTGACGATCTGGTAGTAGCGCTGGTAGGGCACTTCCTCAGCGACCTCAAGCATGACCAGGCGGTCGTTGGGCTGCTTTGTCGCAAGCTGTTTCTGCATCAACTCGGCGTGAAGCTCGTTGGGCGTCATCTCCCGCTCGGCCGATTCGCCCTCGGTATAGACGATGCGGTCGGGCATGAGGTTGATCGACGGAATCTTGGGAGCCTTGCGCGAGTTGTCCTCCGGCGTCGCGGCCGAGGGCATTTCAAGCAGTTTGCCGAACGGGTGGGCAAGCGAGGTCGTCAGGATGAAGAAGATAATGAGAAGGTTGGCGATGTCCGAGAAAGAGGACACGTCCATCGTCGCTTCTCTTCTTTCTTTCTTCTTCATTCAGGCCTATGCCTCTTCGATCGCTTCCGCGATGTCGGTGATGCCGGCCTCGATGGCCATGTTGTAGGCTTCGATGCGTCCGGTGAAGTAGTTGTAGGCGATGACCGCGGGGATGGCGATGATCAGGCCTGCGGCCGTCGTGATGAGAGCCTCGGAAATGCCGCCCGCAACCGCGCCGGCGTCAAGGCCGGCGGCCTCGGCCATCGCGTTGAAGGAGCTGATCATGCCGGTGACGGTGCCGGTCATGCCGATGAGCGGCGAGATGCCGGAGATGAGAATCAGCGCATTGAGACGCTTCTCAAGGCCGTGGATCGCCTTCGGGGCGTAGTCCTCCATGGTCTTGGTGACCGTGGACTGCATCTCTGTCATCGTGCGGCCCCTGGCCTTCATGCGCTGGTAGCGCTGGAGACCAATGAGCATCGTCGCGGCAAGCGGACCGGACGACTTCGTGCAGGCCTCCATCGCGCCTTCGATGTCGCCCTTGGCGAGCATCTCGCGCACCGACCGGCGCAGGCCTTCGAAATCGACGTTGCCAGCGCGGAAGGCGCGGGCGCGGTCGATCATAATCGCGATAACCGCGATCGAGCAAATCAGGAGCGGCACCATCATGGATCCGCCGTCAATAAGTATTCCAAGCATTGTTTAGTCCTTTCGTTGTTGTGAATTGTGGGCGAAGGCGCACCGTCAGCCCGGGTGCGCCAACGAAAATCAGTCGTTGGAGAGGCGCTTGAGGAACTGCGTGCCCTGTGCGGCCGCCTGGCCGCCGGGATACTCCTCGACGAGGCGCTGGAACTTCGCGATGGCGTCCTCGCGATTGCCCATGCGGTGGCAGACGACGCCCCACTTGAGAAGCATTTCGTCGAGCCACGGGGCGTCGGGATAGTCCTGGAAAACGCGCTCAAGCGTCTCAATGCAGCGCGAGTAGTCGCGCGTGGTGATGTAGTAGTCGATGACCTTCTTGAAGGAGTCGCCGGCGTAAGACGACTCGGGATAGGCCTCGGCGCAACGCTTGAAGGCGACCATCGCCGGCGAGAAGTCGGGCTTGCGGACGCCATTCTGCGACTGGAGGCGGATCGACTGCTCCATCGCCTCGCCGATGCGGAATTGCGCCTCGGCCTTGAGCGGCGACGCCGGGAGGTTGAGAATTGCGTTGTAAACCTGGATTGCCGAGCGAATCGCCTCGGGGTTCTTCGCGCCGGCCTGCATGCGGGCATTGCCGATCTGCATGAAGGCGCGGTCTGCGAGCGTCGTGTCGGGGAAGAGCTTGACCAGCTGGTTGCAGGTCGCGATGGCGTCGGTGAGGTTGCCCTGGACAAGCTGGAGGTCCCACTTCACGGCGAAGGCCTCCTCGATGATTTCGCGGTCAAGGCTGAAGCGCGCGGCGAGCGACATGAGTTCCTCGACCTTGAGGAGGCCTTCCTCAGCCTTGTCGGAAGCCTGCGTGTCAAGACCGACGTCCTTGAAGATGCTGCCCCACTTGTGGAGAAGCTGCGCCTCAAGGAGAAGCTTCTTGGCCTGGATCATCGCATCGGAGGCATTGGCGACGATCGACTGCGGCTCGGTGCTGCCGCCGACGAGAACGGCGGCCTCGGCAAGGCGCGTCTCGGGCTTGGTGCCGAGGAGGTGGTTGGTGTCCTCGTACTGGGCGACGATCTTGTCCTCGGGGAGGACGCCGATATCACCGGTCTGGAGGACGACCGGCGGCTTGTTGGTGTCGGTGTTGAGGAGGCGCGGGGTGATGCGGCCGGCGAAGACACCGGTGCGGGCGCCGGTCTCGACGAGGTCGACCTCGACGAGCGAACGCTGAATCCACGGGGCATCGGGATCGGGCGGCTGCGGCGCGGCCCCTTCCGGAACCTCGGGGCGCTCCTTGTACTGCGCGACGACGGGAATGCGGATCGTATCGGGATTGGGCGTCGTATCGGCATCGAGGTCGCGGACGAGGATGAAGGCGGGCTGGTCGCAGAAAACACCGCGGACCTTCTGGCGCTGTGCGCCGTCCATGAAGGTGACGGTGCCGGTCGAAACGACCTTTGCGCTGGCGTTGCGCGGCTGGCGGACGGCCCCCGACTCGGTGTTGCGGTCAAGGTAGTTGACGGTAATCTCGTCGGCGCCATGCACGGTGAGACGCCCGTCGTAGGGCTGGGTGGCGTCGGTCGTCGTCTCGACGGAGGCCAGGAAGTCGCCGTCGCCGCGGCCGAAGGCGACAAGTTTCGACTTCTCCTTGTCGCCCGACTTGCTGAGAAGCTCGACTTCCTCGACCTCGCCAAGGGCGGCGAGAACGCCGAGGTCCTTGTCCATCACGTGGACGTAGATGCGCTGGCCGGCCTCGGCAAGCACCGTGGCGTTGGTGTCGCCGGTGTTGGGGACGGCGGTGCCGACCATCTGGAAGGCCTCGGCCGCGCGCGCCCAGCGGCCCGCATCGAAGTGAATCTGGCCGATCAAGAAGAAGGCGTCGTTCGCGAAGAGGCTCGTGGGGTAGTCCTGCGTGACGCGGCGAAGAAGCATCGCGGCGTCGCCGGGCTGGCCGCGGTCAAGCTGGCCCTGCCCCTGGAGAAGCAGCGACTCGGCCTGGACCTCGGGGTCCTCAGAGGCGAAGGCCTTGCGGAGCGAGGCGCCGGCGGCGTCGAACTGCCGCTTGTTGAGCTGGTGGCGGCCCAGCTCGAGGAAGGCGTTGAAACGTGAAGGGGCATCCGGGAACATCTTGGGGACGGCCTCAAGCATGTTCACCGCGCGGTCGTCCTCGCCGTTCTCGATCAGCGACTTGGCATTGGCGACCATGCGTTTTGCACGCGCCTCGATGGCGGCGGGCGAACCGCCGCCGTCCTGCTTGTCCTCCTCGCCTTCGGCCGCCGGTGCCTGGGCGAGCGCGGCCGCAGCCGCGAGGGCGCAAATAGCAAACAATGGGAATTTCTTCATGATTTACTCTCCGTAAAACTTTTCGGGATGGGCTACCTGATGGTTTCGACGACGGCACCGCCGGTTGCGATGCCCCAGGCCTCGAGGCGCTGGTGGGCCTGCGACGACTCGCCTGTTTTTTTCCATTCGGGCTGGGAAAGAAGGCGGCGGTAGAGGGCGATGGCCTTCTCCTTGTCGCCGTCTTCGCGGTAGTACTCCGCCATCGTCCAGGTTGCACGGGCGGCCTGGTCGGGGAAGAAGGTGAGATCCTGCAGCGTCGCGAACGTCTCGGTCTTCTTGCCAAGGCGGCGGTAGCAGTATTGGATGTCCCAGAGCGTTCCGGGCGGGACGGAAATCTCCTGGTAGATTTTGAGCGCCTTCTCGTAGTCGTGGATGGCGTCCTTGTAGACCCAGGCGAGGGTCTTCTTGCCCGAAAGCGAAACCTCGGGATCCTTGTTGGCGATGATTTGCTCGAGGGTGAGGACGCAGGCATCCCACGCCCCGGCACGGCGATCGATCTCGTATGAGAGCCAAAGACGCGCAAGGGGGTCGGCGACAAGAGGTTCGATGGTGTGCGCCTCGTCGAAAAGACGGGCGTCCGCGAGCATGATCGCCAAGTCCTTCGCGCGGGCGGAGCGGACGTCATCGGGCGAGGACTTGACATACTTCGTCATGTCTCCGATGAGCTTCTTGGCGTCCGCGAGGTCGATGGCCCTGCGGTAGCTGAAGGCGCGCTTGTAGTACTCCCAGTCGCGACCGTCCGCGAGGAAGACCGCCTTCTGGTCCTCGTGCCACTTGGCGAAACCCTTGTTGAGTTCCTTGATGGCCTTGTCTTTTTCGCCGAGCTTGTCGACGTACTTGGCGTCGTACCACCACTCGTTCCAGTACCAGCGGCGGCCGTTAATCACGTCCTCGGCGCCCTGGACGGCGTTGGCGCGCCCCTTCGCATTCTGCGGGTCGAGATCGCGGAAGACGAAGGAGGTGAGCTCCTTCCACTTGCCGCCAATGGCGTAGGCCTGGGGAAGCGTCTCGCAGGCGCTGCGCCAGTCGCCGCTGGCAATGTCCTTGTAAATCGGGTCGGAGGCCTGAAGCCAGTTTTTGGTGGCCTCATCGACCTTCCCGAGCTTCCAGAAGATCGTCGCCAGGCGGTTGTAGGCGCGGCAAGCAAGCGGATGCTCCGCGGCCTTGGGGTCGGAGAGCATCTCCAGGAACGTGCCCTTCGCCTTGTTGTTTTCGCCGTTGGCATACTGGCAGTCGCCGATCATGAACTGCGCGGCGGGCACGATCCACGACTCCGTCGGGTAGAAGTCGAGAAGTTCCTCGAAGGTCTTCATCGCCGCGTTGCGGTCGCGCGCGCCCTTCGACGACATTCCCTGCATGAAGAGCACGTACGCCTTGACTGCGTCGTCGTCGTAGTCGAGCTCGTACTGCACGCTGTACTTCTTCCACTCCGCCGAGGCGGCGCGGAAAAGCGGAATCTGGACGTCGGGCACCGACTTGTTTTGCTGTGCCGCCGTCTCGGCCTTGATGTAGGCGTCGACAGCCTTGTCGATCGTGGCGCGCTTTTCGAAATCGAGGTTCTGGTACATCTTGACGGGCATCCGCCAAGTCCAGTCGCCGGCGACGGCGAGGGCCGCCGTGGCGGCCGCCGCGAAGGCCAGCGTCAGGGTTCTCACATCTTTTCCGGGCATTTCAAAGTTCCTCAGTGTGACTTTGCGCGGGCGTTGGCCCCGCGCACCTGCGAAGCGGTGCGCGAAGCCAGCTGCAAGACGCTATTCAAGTTTCTCGAAGATCTTCGACTCCTGGAGCAGGAGGCCGCGGGCGCGGCGGGCCCACTCGGTTTCGGGATACTCGAAGACCGTGCGCTTGAGGTAGAGGTAGGCGTTCTGGTAGTCCTTGCACTTGAGGCTGGCGTCGCCGGCCCAGTACATCGACTGCGCACGGAGCGAGATCGAGGCGGTTTCGCGGTACTGCTCGGTCAGGAGCGCGAGGGCGGCGACGGCAAGCTTGTACTCCTCGTTCATCAGGAGCACCGGGGCCTGCTTCTCCTCCTTGGCGGCGCATTCGGCGAGGTACTCGGCCTGCTTCATGTGGCACTGCGCGCTCATGAAGAGGGCGCGGTCGGCCTTCTCGTGGGTCGGGAAGCGCTTCTGGAAGTTGGCGTAGATACGGCCGGCGGTATCGAACCGCTTCTGCGTGTAGTAGTACGTGGCAAGGCGGATCGACGCATCACCCACAAGCGGGGACTCGGGATAGAGGTAAGTCATCTTGACGTATTCCTCGCTGGCGCGGTTGTAGTCGCCGAGCATTTCGAGGCAGAGCGCCTTGTGGTACTGCGCCTTGGAGGCGAACTCCGACTCGGGCCAGGTGCTGAGAATCGCCGAGAAGCGCGACAGGGCCTCGCTGTAGAGCGGCTCCGAAGCCTTCTTGTTGCCGGCGTCCTTCTCCTCGGTGGCCAATTCCTGGTAGAGGTTGGCGAGGAGGTATTCGCCCTGGACGAGGTGGATCGTCGTCGGGTAGTTGCGGAGGGCCTCCTCGAGGATGTGCTTGCCTTCGTCGATCGCCTCGGCGCTGCGCTCGGGCTGCTTCAGGCGGCGGAACTCCTTGGCGGTCTCGAAGAGGCACTCGGCGAGGCGGAACTGGACGAGAACGGCCATGTCGCTGTCGCGGAAGTGCTTCGAGAAGAGGCGGACGTCGCCGTCGCTGCCCTTGAAGACCTTGCCGGAAATCTTGAGCAGGCCCGGCTGGAGCGACGGGATCGTGCCCTTGTCGTTGTAGACGAACTCGACGGTGTCGCCATAGCGGACGGCGATGCGGTCGTCCGCGAGCTCCTCTTCGGCGACGGCCACGCCGCCCGTGGCGACAGCCGGAATCGCCTCGCCCGGGGCGAAGATCACCGGACGGATCGTCCCGGTGAAGATGCCGGAGTGCGGAAGCGTCTCGCGGAGGATGACCTTGCGGGTGACCTTGCTGCCGAGGGCGGTGACGCCGACGGCAACCTTGTCGATTTCCTCCCCGGTGTCCTGGTCGGCATCCTGCACCATCACGAAGAAACGCTCGCCGACATGGGCCATCTGGCGGTCAGCCGTGTAGGTGCTGTCCATAAGCCCGACGCGCGCGGCGCTGACGAGCTGCATGAAGTACTCGCTCTGGACTGAGCCGTCATCGTTGAGGACGCGGATGCGCACCTTGTCGTTGCCATTGACCGGAAGGTCGGGAATCTCCTCCTCGTCGTATTCGGCACCGGGATCGGGCGGCCCGAGGTGGAGCTTGACAACGCCGCTGAACTGGCCGGTCTGACCGGCTTCGGTAATGTTCCTGACGGACGGGATGTCGGACTTGATCCCGTCGAAGTTGAGCCCCAGGCCGAGCGGAATCGTAATCACATCGGGATCGCGGCCTGAGGCCTCGGCATCGTCGAGCTCGCTCTGCGCGACAACTTCGATGTTGATCTTGCTGGCCTCGTGGCGGGCGCGCGACGGATCGACGACCATCACCGGGATCGGGGTGGCGACGTTGGCGGGCAGCGCATTCGTGCCCGAGAAGCGTTCGGCGGGCATCGTCGTGGCGGAGATGACATCCTTGTAGAGGACCTCGATGTTCTCGTTGCCGGGGCGGCGCTTGATTTGCTCGAGGCGGAGCTTGGCATCGTAGCTGGTATCCACGACGCGCTCGACGGAGGTGTCGAAGAAGAGGACCTTGGGCTCGGTCGGCTGCGCGGCCTGGACCGTCACCTTGCGCTGCGTCGGCACGCCGGGCTTGGTGTTCTCGCGATCCTCATACGACATCGTGATGACGTCGCCGGGGGCGATCGGGAGCGTTCCGGGCGGGATGTTGGTGACGGCGGCGTCGCAGGTGCGGAGCTGCGCCATGAAGAGGCCGCCGTGGATGCCTTCGTTCTCGCCGTTGCCATAGCCAGGCATGTTGGCATAGTGCGCCGTCTGCTCGGTGAGCGTCATGTTGGCGCTGCGGCCCGAACGGGTCTCGATCTTGACCTTGACCTTGTCGGCCTCGGGCGTGATGTCGCCGTCGGGGTCGCGGACGCACACGAGAAGCATGTCGCCCGGAATGAAGCGATAGGCGTCGTAGAGGAACATCTGGTTGCCGTTGCGGGTCTGCCGGATCTCCTCGAAGAAGAAATTGACGTCGGCGTCGTGGAACGACGAGTCAAGCGTGCGCTCGAGAATGCGCTTCTCGCCGCTCGACGTACGCTCGTCGTTGTACGAGACCGTGATCTTGTCGCCGGGGGCGACTTCAAGGAACTCGTTCTGGAGCGCGTCGCTGTAGTCGCTTTCGACCGGGATGATGAGCTGGCCACGCGAATCCTGGACGTAGAGCTTCTGGACGCTGACCTCGCGGCCCGTGTAGCCGAGGAACTCCCAGCGGAGGGAGCGGAGGCGCATCGGCTTGGAGAAGGTGGCCTGGAAACCGCCCTTGGTCTTGTGGATGACCGCGACGTCCTTGACGAACTCCTCGAGTGCGGGGTGCGCCTTCGGGTCGATCCAGTCGGCGGGGAACTGCTGGAGCGTGCCGTCGTCCTTCTCGACGTGGATTGTGAGGGCGTCGTCGGGATACGAGGCGCTGAAGAAGACCTCGAGGAGGTGCGGGCCCGGCTCGACATCGATGCTCACCTGCTGCTGGTGGAGCCCGTTCCCCTGCCCCGTGAAGACATCGACGCCGTCAACGGCGATCGCCATCCAGAGGCCGGCAAGGGTGCGGCCCTTGGTGTCGTTGGCCTCGAGGCGGAACTTGACCGTCTTCTGGCCCTGCGGCAACATGAAGGGCGCGCTGATCATCGCGTTCTGGGTTTGGTCGCGGTTCGAGACCGGCGTGAAGGCGAGGCCGAGGACGGTCTTGGGCGCGACGGCCTTGTCGGACGAGAACTGCGAGCGGATGAGCGCCGAGCTGTTGAGCTTGCGCCCGCCGGCGACCTGGTAGTGGATGCCGTAGCGCTTCGAAATGTCACCCAGCGGCAGCGTGCCGAGCACGGTGCGCTCGTCGGTGAGGCGGCCGGTCAGGCGGATCGAGGTGATTTCCTCGGGGTTGGGCACCATGATGGCGACGTTCGAAATCACGTAGGAGCCCATGGTGTCGACCTCGAACCACTTGCCCTGGGCGCCGTCCGGCGCGCTCTTCCAGACGCCATTGCGCTTGGAGTTGATCGCGTCGCCGGGGTTGACGCCGGTGGCGCTGTCGGAAGCGAAGGCGCGCGGCGGCGGGAGCTGCGTCGGAATCGTGCCGCGGAAGATGCCCGAGGAACCCTCGGTTTCCTCAAGGATGATGCCCTCGAGCTTGTCGCCCGACGACGTCTTGGCGTCGATGCTGATCTTGTCGGGCTGGATGGTCAAGCTGCGGTCGCGGTCGCGGACGACGACATAGATCGGGTTGCCAGGCTTGAGGTTGCTGGAGAGGGTCTCGCGGTCAACGCCTTCGGTGCTCGACGTGATGAGCATCGCCTCAAGCGCGGCCTCGGCCTTGCCTTCCTCGGCAAGGGGTGCCGCCGCGCCAATGGCGAGGCGGGCGTCGTCGACGACGCGGAGCGACTTGGGCTCGGTCGTCTCAAGGCCGCGGGCCTTGAGGAATTCGGGCTCGACGCGGTAGGTGACTTCGTCGTTGCCGCAGACTTCAAGAATGTGGTTGGTCGGGACCGCCGCGCCAAGCATCGTCGAAATGCTGCCGTTGAAGAGGTACGGGTTGCGGGCCGTCGGATAGAGGGCGAGGACTTCGACGTCCTTGCCTTCGGAAGTCGTGATCACGATCGGGATGCTGTTGCCGCCGCCGGCCACGCCAAGGTTGCGGTCCTGCACCGAGATGGTGAGTTCCTGGCCCGGGCGGATGAGCGTGCGGTCCTCGATGTTGCCGACGAGGACGGCGGTATCGTCGACTTCGCTGTTGGTCGCGAGTTTCCACTTGCCGTGGAGAAGGCGCGCGTCAGTATGGGTGTAGTCGAGGTTGAAGACTTCGTCAAGTTGCTTGCGGGTCTCCTCGTAGTCCTTGCGGTCGAAGGCGACGCGGGCGAGGAAATAGTGGGCCTGGGCCTGGATCTCGACGTCGGGCTGCGAAAGCCAAAGCTCGATGATTTGCTCGGCCTGGCTGACGTTGCCCATCTCGATGAGGAGGTCGACGTCGCGGAACATCGCGCGGCGCGCGGCCTTGGTGCCCTGGTAGTAGGAGCCGTTGCGGATCGACTGGTACTCGAGCTTGGCGGCCTCGTAGTTGCGCTGGTCACGGTAGCACTCGGCACGGGTGAGCATCAGCGAGGCGGCGAGTTCGGGCGTGAGCGAACTCTCCTTCGTGAGGAGGGTCGTGGCAATCGAACGGGCCTTGAGAAGGAGCTTGTCCTCCTTGCCGCGGGCATAGCGGAGCTGCTCGACGCCCCAGGCGACGAACCCGGCGGGAAGCTTCGAGGCCTCGCGCTCGAAGGTCTGGAGGTTCTTGTTGAGGAGCGCCCAGCTGCGCTCGGGATTGTTGCGCTCAAGCTCGTCGGCGGCGACGTAGAGCGGGTACATCGGGCTCGACTCGTCGACCGGGTAAATGCCCGGCATGTGCGTCGAGCAATCGGAGCGAACGCGCTGGAAGTTGCCCGCGATCACGGCCTGGTCGGTCGAAACCGAGGAGGCGACGATGTGGGCGGGTTCCCAGCAGTCCGCCTCGGTGGCTTTTTTGAGGGTGCCCAAAAGACTCTGGCCGTTGTAGTCGACGTTCTGCCAGAAGGAGGAGCCCGTGGCGTGGGCGATAAACGCGGCGGCCTCGAAATTGCCCGACCCCACGAAGCGGCTGAAGGCGACGCGCAGCGGGACGTGGACGCGCCACTTGTCCGTCGTCAGGCGCATGCCGTAACCATAGCGGAGGCCGAACTCCTCGCAGAACGAGCGGATGGCGGCGGTGAGCGCTTCGGACTGTTTGCCGTCAGTGCGCGAAATGAGCGTGGAGAGGCAATCGGCGAAGCGGTTGGAGTCATACGCGGCGAGAAGAGCCGCGTTCTTGACGGGCACCGCCTTGATCGCGGGGAGGAGCTTGTCCTTCAGGAGGGCGCCGAACTCGTTGGCCTGGGGGTCGGTGCTTTCCTTCTCGACGGGAATCACGGGCATCCAGTTGCCGCCGTTGGCGTAGGTCATGCGGTATTCCTGGCCGACGAGCGCCTTGTAGTCGGCGTAGCGGCCGAAGGGATCGGCCTTGTCTGCCGCGGCGGCATAACGGCTGATCGCGGCGGGGCCCTGGCCGAGCATGGCGTAGAGCTTGACGAGGCGGGCGCGCTGCCAGCTCGTGCCGACGCGACGGTCAATCAGCGCGGCGGCGAAGGGCTCGAGCTTGAACTGCGCGTTGTAGAGGTTGGTGGCGACAAGGATGTTCTCGAGGATGTCGAAGGTCTTGTTGAGCGACCCGGCGTTGAACTCCTCGACGGGGTGCGAGGCGTAGAGAAGGTCAATCTGCTTGAGCTGTTCGGGGCCGGGCCAGTTGCCCTGCCCGCAGTTGGCGTCCACGTGGGCGGCGGCGGCCGCCGCCGTCATGTCCTTGTAGTGCTGGGCGAGAACCGATGTCGGGAAGTTCTTCGGGTAGGTCATCGAAGAGAAATATTCCGGCTCGATGGTGCCCGACTTGATGGCGGCCGAGGCGGCGGCGACAAAGTTGGTCTGGTTCTGCGTGTCGCGCGCGACGGTGATCATGCCGTTGAAGTCGGCGCCCTTGCCGAAGGCGCGTACAAAAGTATTCAGGAGCTTGGTCTTGTCCTCCTTCGTCTTGCAAAGGCCGCACATCACCGACCACATCTTCTCGATCGGGCGGGACTTGACGAAGCCCGCGGCATTGGGAATCTGCCCGCCGTAGGCCGCAATGGCCTTCTTCGCGAGTTCGAAGGCCTCGGCGGGAAGCGAGCCGTCGCCGTTGGGCTTGACGAGCGCAATGGCGGTCAACGCACCCGAAATCGGGTCGGAGCCCTTGGCCTCGGGTTTCACCGCTTCGACGAGCGCCTTGAAGGCCGCATCGTCCTTGAGCGATTGCGGCAGCGCGCCGAAGGTGACGAGACGCTTCCACGCCTCGCTGTAGCCGGTGCGGGCGAGAAGAGCCTTGAGGAAGTTGGCGCGCTCGGCCGCGCTGAGCGCATCGGTGCAGAGGAAGTAGCGGGCGATGTTGTCGCTCTCGAAATCAAGCGGGTTCGCCATGATGTGCTCTTCGGTGATCTGCTTGAGCATGGCGCCGTCCTTGACGTCGAAGAAGACGGGCAGGCACTGCATGCGGATGTCGGGCCTGTCACGCATGTTGTTGAGAATGGCCGTGATCGCCGCGCCGTTCTTGTTCTGGCGGGCCTGCTCGGCAAGCTTGGAGTTGTAGAAAAGCGCACGATAGTCGAAGAGCTTCGGGTATTGCTTGATGATGACGGCCTCGTGTTCGGGCAGCCACGCCTTGTTGAGGACGCAGTCGTTGGCGAGGGTGCGGACCGAGGCGACATCCGTGTTGTATTTCGCCGTCGCCACCGTCGAAAAGAGCGTTGCGAGATCCTGCTGCGAGAAGACCACCGGGGCCCCGGGATTGCGGAAAAGCTCGGGGTTCGCGATGATGGCCGAAACGTAGTGCTGGAGGTAGTCCGGGTTGAAGACGGCATTGGCCGCGCCATCCGCCGGCTTCTTGGCGGCGGCCTCGACGATGCCGCGGAACGACTGGAACTTGGGCGCGTATGCCTCGCGCGCCTTTTCATCCGCCACATACGAATTGAGCTTCTTTGAAATGCGGGAGAAAAGCGAGATGGGGAGAAGCTGCTTGTGCTTCGCGGTGTAGTCGATGACGTGCTGCGGGCCGAACTCGTTCTTGCCGACGGCAAGGTTGATGAACTCGCTGTTGCCGGCGACCGGATAGCGGACCAGCACCGTGAAGAGATCGGAGCGGAAGCCGGCGGCACCAACTTCGTCCATCATCTGGCGCGCCTCGGCGATGATGCGCGTGACGTATTTCGGCTCCTGGTACTTGGCGAGAAGGACGTCCGTCACCTTGATGAAGTCGGGATTGCGCTTCGCCTGGCGCAACTGGCCGAGCATGTAGATGCCGAGGTCGAAAAAGGCCTCGCTTGCAGGCTCGCGCTCCATGAGGCGCACATAGTGGTCGCCGTCGCCGCCGTCGCGGCAGAGGAGCTCGAGCGCCATCTCGACGTTCTCATTCCAGCCGGTCTCGGTCTTGAGGAAGTAGATGAGGCGGTCGCGGCGGACATTCGGCTTGCCGATCTCGCCCGAGATGAGGGCGGCCTTGAAGAGGACTTCCGTCGGCAACGCCTCGCCCTTTTCCGTCATCGACGTGTAGCGGCGCTCGGCGGTGTACGGCCGGCCGGCTTTGATCGAGGCGTCGAAGGAAAGCTTGAGAATCTCCATCGGCACAGGGCGCTTGTCGAGCAAGGAGCCAAGCTTGTCGTCAACCTCGCCGAACTTGCCTGCGGCAAAGGCCGCCTTGGCGTCTTCAAGCGCGCCGGCAAAGGCGGAGACCGCGAAGAAACCCGCCGCGAAAGCGACGAGAAGCGCGCGGCTACGAATCGAATTGTCGTAACGTGTCATAATCAACCTTCCGTTGTTATACGGTAAAGAAAAATGTCGTTCACGATGTGCAAGCAGTTTCCGTGCCGAGACGAAAACCCCTGGCAAATGTTCCGTTTAATTTACACGATTCGCCTTGTTTTTGCAAGGGGGAAGGCCAACTTTATCGCTGTTGAAATTAACCGCGGATTGCATGGATGTGTCTCGCTCACGCTCGACTGTGGGAATCCGGCAAGCGTCAGCGCGGCCGATCCGCGTTATCCGTGGTTCTAATTAACCGCAGATTGCACAGGTGTGTCTTGCTCATGCTCGACTGTGGAAGTCCGGCAAGCGTCAGCGCGGACATCATTCTTCAGCGCCTCGGCGTAGCGGACGGTGCGCATGGCGTCGGCCGCGTAAAAGTCGGCGCCGATTTCCTCGGCATATTCCGGAGTGACGACGGCCCCGCCGACGCAAATCCGGCATTCGGGATAGGCGGCTTTCATCTGCCGGATGGTTTCCGCCATCGCGCCGACGGTCGTCGTCATCAGGGCGGAGAGCCCGACCATCATCGCCTCCGCCTTGACCGCCGCCTCGACGATTTTTTCGGGCGGGACGTCGCGTCCGAGGTCGATGACGTCAAAGCCGTAGTTTTCCAGAAGCGCCCGCACGATGTTCTTGCCGATGTCGTGGATGTCGCCCTTGACGGTCGCCAGGACAATCGGCCGCGCCGCCGTCCCCGGGGCGGGTTGCGCGGCGGCTCCCGCCCGCGCCAACTGCCGGCGAACGACCGCGAAGGCCTCGCCGGCGGCGTCCGCCGCCATCAGGAGCTGCGGAAGGAAGAGCGTCCCGCGTACAAATCCCCGCCCAACTTCCTCCAGCGCCGGCACGATGCCTTCCTGGACAACGGCCATCGGCACCTTGCCGGAGGCGATTTCGCCTTCGGCGGCGAGGCGGGCGTCGTCGCGGAGTCCGCGCGAAATCGCCACACGCAAATCCCCCTTGCGTTCTGCGGGTGCCTCGGTAGGTTTCGCTACTTGGGCGCAAAGCGAAATCCACCGCTCGCAATTTCTGTCGCGGCCGAGAAGCACGTCGAAGGCCGCCGCGTCGTCGCATTCGCGGATGACGCCGGGGTTGGCAATGGCGGCGGAGAGTCCGCGACGCTTCGCCAACGTGTACATCGCGTTGTTCAGCGCGGGGCGGTTGGGAAGCCCGAAGCTGACGTTGGAGACGCCGAGCACGGTGTTGACGCCAAGCTCGGAGACGAGGCGCTCCACGGTTTCGAGCGTGACGAGGGCCGCGCGGGGATCGGCGCTGACCGCAAGCGTCAGCGCGTCGAAAACGAAGTCGGATTTCCCGAAACCGTATTTCGCGCCTTCCGCGAGGATCTTCCGGGCAATGGCGAGGCGTCCGTCGGCCGTGTCGGGAATGCCGCCCTCGTCAAGACAGAGCGCGACGATGACGCCGCCATATTTCCTGACAAGCGGGAAAACGGCGTCCATTGACTCCCGCTTGCCGTTGACGGAGTTGACCAAGGGCTTGCCGTTGACGTGCCGGAGCGCGAGTTCAAGAGCGGCGGAATCGGCGGTGTCGATCTGGATCGGGCACGTCACGACGGACTGCACGGCCCGGAGGGTCGCGTCAAGTGTCGCCGCCTCGTCAATGCCCGGCACGCCGCAGTTGACATCGAGAATCACCGCGCCGGAATCGACCTGCTTCACCGCTTCGCGAAGAACATAGGCGGTGTCGCCCTTCCGGTAGGCCTCCTTGAGGAGCTTTTTGCCCGTGGGGTTGATGCGCTCGCCAATCACAAGCCCCAGGCCAGGCTTCAATTCAACAACGCCCGTGCCGGAGGAGACGAGGGTCGCGGACGGCGCGGGGGCGCGGTCGCACATCTGCAGCCCCCTGCCCGCCACGGCCTCGATATGCGCGGGCGTCGTCCCGCAGCAGCCGCCGACGATGCCGGCCCCGGCCCCGACCAGCTTGGCAACGTGTGCGGCGAATGATTCGGGGTCGACGCCGAAGACGGTTTTTCCATCGACGATCTTCGGCATCCCGGCGTTGGGCTTGACGATGATGGGCTTCGTCGAGACCCGGGCAAGGCGTTCGACGTAGGGAAGCATCAGGTCGGGGCCAAGACCGCAGTTGAAGCCGTAGGCGTCGACGCCAAGCGATTCGAGAAGCACCGCGACGCCTTCGCCGTTCCCGCCGGTCAGCAACTTGCCGTCGTCGCCGAGCGCGACCGTCGCGTAAACGGGCAGTCCGCAATTCTCCTTGGCGGCCAACACGGCGGCCTTGAGCTCGTAGACGTCGCCCATCGTCTCGATGAATACAAGGTCGGCGCCTGCGGCGGCGCCATGGCGGACTTGCTCGGCGAAAGCCTCGTAGGCGGCGTCGAACTCCAAGTCGCCCGCGGGCTTGAGCAGCTTGCCCGTGGGGCCGATGTCAAGCGCCACCTTGTTGCCGCCTTGCCGCGCCAGGGCGACTGCGGCGGCGATGAGCTCGCCGAGGTCGTGTGCGCCGTGGTACTTGATCCGGTTCGCCCCGAAGGTGTTGGCGAGGACGATTTGCGCGCCCGCCTCGACGTAGGCGCGGTGAACCGACGCCACGGCGGCGGGGTTCTCGATGTTCCAGTCCGTCGGATCCTTGCCTGCGGGCAGGCCCGCCGCCTGGATCATCGTTCCAAAGCCACCGTCAAGGACAGTCATTTTTTACAACCTCGCAAATCGCGGTAACAGATTTAGACGGGACGAGCAACAGCGAATCGGTCAGCGCGACGCCGATCTTGCGCGTGGCGTCAAGCTTGCCGATGATTTCGCGGCTCAATTCAAGCGGCATCTCGCCGTAGCCGGGGCTCTTCCTTGGCAAAAGCACTTCGCCCGGCGCAAGGGTCCGGCGAATCTCGGCTTCAAGGCCGTCCATCACGGACTCCACCGCTTCGAGGCCGATGCGCTGCGAGAAAAGGGCGTCCGCCGCGCTCAGGACGGAAAGGCGGCGCTGCCAGACGTCAAACGCCGCGCCGATTGTGCCGCAGAGCAAGAAGCGGTCGCCCTCGCGCAGGAAAAGGCCGCGCGGGGAAATCGGCGCGGCGGCGCGCAACTCGATCCTGCGCGAACATTCCGCTTCGTTTGCCGCGTCCAAAGCCAACCCCTATTCAAGCATGCCGCCGAGGTTGCGCATGATGCGTGCCGCGACCTCGGGCTTGTTCATGGTGTAGACGTGCACGTTGCAGACGCCATTGGCGAAAAGGTCGATAATCTGCTCGGTGGCGTAGGCGATGCCGGCGTCGAGCATTGCCGCGGGATTGTCGCCGAAACGGTCGACGATGGCGCGGAAGCGAGGCGGCAGGTGCGTTCCCGAAAGGGCACAGATACGCGCGATCTGCCGCCCGTTGGCCACGGGCATGATGCCGGCGACGACCGGGATGGTGATGCCGGCGTCGCGAAGACGCGCCAGGTAGTGGAAGTAGACGTTGTTGTCGAAGAACATCTGCGTCGTGAGGAAGTCGAGCCCCGCCTCGACCTTCGCCCTGAGATGATCGATGTCGTCTGCAAGGTGGGCGCTTTCCGGATGGCCTTCGGGGTAGCAGGCGCCGCCCAGGCAGAAATTCGACGGACGAAGGGCGCGGACAAGATCCACGGCATGGGCAAACGAAGGGGCGGGGCGATTCTCGGCGCTCTCTCCGGGCGGATAGTCGCCGCGGAGGCAGAGGATGTTCTCGATGCCGGCCGAACGGAAGGCGCGGAGTTCGTCGGCGATGCGCTCGCGGCTCGACGAAATGCACGTCAGGTGGGCGAGGGCCGTCACGCCACATTCGTTCTGGACGAACTGAGCCAAGGCGGCGGTATTCGCGCCCGTTGTGCCACCCGCCGCGCCGTATGTCACGGACACGAACGAGGGCTTTTCGGCGGCGATCTTCGAAACCGTCTCCTTCGTCCGCGCCATCGCCGCCCTCTCCTCCTCGTCGCCGGAAAGCGACGCCGGGCGGCGTTTCGGCGGGAAAACCTCGAACGAAACAGACGGCTTCCTCCGCGCTATGATATCGGTGATTTTCATACTTATGATTTTACCATTTCCCTGATGCGTCTTCCAACAAAAAAAAGGGGCGCGGAAATTCCACGCCCCTTTACAAAACAACTTGTTTCATCTTCCCATCTTCCAAATCTTAAACTTTCAAACAGCCGACTGCCGCCAATGGTATGCAATAAAGCACCAGTTTTAAAATATATCCTTCACGTTCCATATCTCACAGTATACACTTTTCAGCACCGTATTTCAGCTCTGCAAAACACTTTTCCGCACCATCAAATACACAGGACAAACACTTTTCCGCGCCACAAAGCGCACAGGACAAACACTTTTCCGAACCATCAGGCCACTATTCAATTACCATCTCCAACAGCAATGTAGAAGTTTTTCAGTTGTTCGGCGCATTTATCCCAATTGAAAGTCTGGCGCACCCATGCGGCACCACGCCTTCCCATCTCCACCAAATCAGCTCGTTTCGCCGCCTCTGCGGCCGCGCGGAAATCATCCGTCCACCAGCCGCAACCGACCGCTTCGACCTCCTGCCACGGCGTCCCCCGGCTCGCGATTACCGGAACACCCCGCGAAAGGGCTTCGGCAACCACACTCCCGAAATTCTCTGAATAGCTTGGCAAAACCAGCACATCGGCCCACGAAAAAGCCGCCTCCTTTTCCTCTCCGTGAACCTCGCCAACGAATTCAATCCAAGGGCACACCGGAATCCTTGCCGCAAGGCGTTCGCCATACCCGCCAATGCTCGGTCCCGCGATACGCAAACAAATGTTCGGGACATCCCTCACCTGCGCCAGCAAGCGGTCAAGTCCCTTGACAGGTTCCACCCGTCCCAGGTAAAGGATGTGCAGATCGCGATTCCCGGGATTGTGACGCACAGCAAGCGAACAAAGCTCACAGCCAAAGCGAATAACCTCAATGGACCGCCTAATGCCCATCGCCTTCAGCCGCGCGGCGATTTCATCCTGTTCCTTCTCGCTCGCCGCCACAAAAGCATCCGCCAGCCGCCACACCCGACGCATGCCGAGCAACCAGGCGATCCGTTTCTTCCATTTGCTCTTGCCAAGCGCCCAGGCGCTCATACTTCCTCGAGGGCTCACCACAAGCCGGCAACCTGTTCTTTGACGAACAATGCCCGCATGTAGAACAACCGGCATCCAGGAATTGTGAACATGCAGAACGGTTCCCGCATCGACTATTGCGTCCATTTCCCTTTGGCTTGTACAAATGCGGCTATCGACGCCTACAGCCCGAAGAACCGTATCAAAGGCAAGCGTATTGCAGACGATTCCCGAACTGCGGTCCTTGATATCGGCAAGGACATGGACAACCTTGAGCGGCCCCTGCAAACGGGCAAGGATACCGGCAAGCGAACGGACATCACCAGCATGAAAGCGAAGATGTTCCGGTATTCTCTCAACGCACCCGGCCTCCCACGTGCCAACGGTGACAAGACCTTCGGCCTGCGCCTCGTTAACGACGACTCCCCAGCCTTCATTTCCATCACTGGAAAGAACCAGCACGTCAAAATTACGGAGTGCCTCGCGAATTTGATCTTGTGGCAACAAGCCAAGAAAGCTAATGCCATCATGCCCTGCGAGTTTTTCCAACTTGGGGCGGAGCGGACCATCGCCAATCAAAGTCAAAGAGCACACCCGACCTGATTGTCGAAGGAGGCGAACGGCTTGAACAACTGTCTCCGGATGTTTCAACCGAATCATCCGTCCTACCCAAACGACTTTTATTCCCTCACCGTTCAACCTCATACTCCCAGCGTCCAATTTTCTCTTCCGGGACACCAAGCCTTACCATATCCTGTCGCGCCCAAGGGCCTATGGCAAGCACAAAAAATTTTGGATCATTCCTGGCAAGTAGCACTGTCGCCCGAACCAACTTGCGAAAGGAAGGCTTCAGCCACCGTACCCAACCCGACCATTTAAACCACCAGCTGTCGCAATGAAGCCAAGTTACAGGAACAGGCAAATCCAACGGCTTCATCCACCGTTCGCCAACATAATAGGTCGTCAACCTCTTTCGACTCCGGCGTTCCCAAAGATCCCAAAGCCGATAACCACAATAAAGAACATCGCAGTTCTCAACCCAGTCTTTCAATATGTCATCCAATTGTCCGCCAGGAACATCTCCCTTAGGCCTCCATCCAATGGCCGTTCGATCGGCATCAACGGGATTCTTCCAGACATACCGAAAGTTCTCCGCGCCCACCTCATTCATCAACCGACGGGCAAACATCAGCTGATGAGCCGAAAACCGCTTGGTATAAAGCCCGACCTTCACCTTCCAGCCTCAATCTTCGCTATCAACTCTTTGACAATCCCGTCAATTGCCAAATCTTGCGTCAGACTCTGCCGCACCCGTGCATTCTTCGCCAACGATATTTTATTCGCCAGGTCTTCCGAGTCAAACGGATTGGCCAAGCAAAACTTGCGATTCTTTTCAGAAACTAATTCAGAGATGCCAGTACCACTCGTCGTGACAAACGGCGTTCCGCACGCCCAAGCCTCGGCACACACGCATCCAAATCCATCAAAAGAACTCGGCAGCACAAACAGATCTATCTCATTATAGAACTGCGGCATTTCCCCATGTGGCATTTCCCCACGAAATTCTGCATTGATTTTTTTTTCCGCCGCATACAGACGGCATCGATCCAGCTCTGGACCACTTCCGACAAAGACAACCTTCCATCGTTCCTTGTCGCTCTTCTCCTCCAGTTTTTCAATCGCTTTCAATAGCGTCATCTGATTCTTAAGAGGATAGAAATTCGCGACACAACCAATCGTAAAAGCATCCTTTTCATGGTTCGTGCACACCGTCGATATCGGTTTAAATTCTGGAGCAATGCCGTTATAGCAGACAATGCCACGCTGATTCGCCCTCAGTTCAAACGGATAAGCACGACGGACAGCTTCGCTCACGAAAACATGCAAATCAACTGCGGCACACAACCGCCGGTTATAGCGCCGCAATAATGCGGCGTGGATCGGTATGCGCCCGAGGCGACCACTCGTCTCGCGAACTGAATTGAGCGCATGATGGTGTAATATCGCAACAGACCTTGGATTTAGCCGTTTAATCTCCGCTGCAAAGAGTGCCGTTTTCATCGTGTTGGCATGCACGACGGCAACATCCTTCGGAGAAATTCCACGAACCTTCAAAGCCTGGACAAACTCTCGGTTATTCAACTTCTCCCAAAAGAATGGTGCCAAAGTGCACGGCAACTGCCAAAAAGGGAAGTCCCTTCCTGGCACCAAGACAACAACCTCGTAGTCCGTCACGCGGTGAAGCGCCGCGACAAAGTCCTGGCAAAACCCGCCCCGCCAGTCTGTCTCGCAAGGATAAAAAGGCGTCAGATAGAGGTAGACGCGCACTTTCTTCTCCATCTTTCAACCTGCACGGCAAAAGCCATCAGCTTCATCGGCATTCGCCATCTGGCCTTGATCCACAGCCACATTGCCCAGCGATATTTCGCCTTTATCGCCGCGATTCGAATCAAGCCCACTTTTCGCATTTCATTGAGCTTTGCCCGCAGTTCAGTTTCGCGCTCCCGTTCCTTCCCCTCGGCAATCCACCAAATCAAATGCGTCAAAAACCACCAGGAAACTGCAGTTCCAAAATCCTGAAACTTAATGCGAGAAACCTCCTGTGCAATCATCATCCACTCGCGGCTCCCAATCATTCGACGGCATCCCGAACCCTCTCGCCAGCGATACCAGTAGTCATCACCTTCACGCTGGACAAACTTCACGCCTTGCTTCGTCAGCACATTGAGATTGAAAACCGTATCCTCGGAAAACCCCAGCCCCACAACGAACCGCGTCTCGCCAATCACCTTGCGACGATAGCACATCGACCAGACACACCCGTCTTGCGTGACGCTTTCCCAATCAATGGAGTCCATCACAGGCAAAGAGTGGCTCTCCTCTCCTTCCGTTTTCCAATCGCGCCACCCCAACCGAATAACCTCAGCCCCAGTCTCCTCGGCTACAGTGATAAAATGCTCAAAACGATGTTCACCAACCTTGTCATCCGCGTCAACGAAGGCTATCCATTCGCCTGTCGCCGCTTCAACTCCCCGGTTTCGCGCCGCACTGACACCGGCATTTTCCTGATGAATGACGCAAAAAACGAAGGTTGATGGCTGAAGATCAAAAGACGACACGGCATCATCCAGAATCTGTGCGCTACCATCCGTCGAGCCATCATCGACACAGATAATCTCGGATTGCACACTGCAACAAGCAAGTGCAACGGCAACCGAATCGAGGCAATCGCGCAAATACGGCGCGACATTGTAAACTGGAATAATTACGGAAAGCTTCACCTCTTCGCCGTCCTCAACTTCAGGAAGAACTTGCAACCGCTATATTAAACATTATATCTTGATCCGGCTTCGCTTGATATCCTTCCGGACGCAATTGCGGACAATGCCGACCTTTACGCTTGGTCCACCCGTTGCCGCCCCTCCCGTGCTACTCACTCCCGCCTTGACCGCCATATCCACGACAAAACCTCCAAGAACGCAGACAATCCACAGAAACCCGCCGCCACCACTGGGCGAGAAAAAAGTCGCTTCGCCTATGTTCGTCGCCAAAAAGACAATCATCAGCGATGAGGTGGCGATATACTTGCGCTTCTTGCACTCAGTGAAAAATTTCCACAGGAAGTAGACGAAAACAGCCGTCCCCAAAAGCCCCACCTCGCCAAGGAGCATCGTTGGCAATAGACCCTTCTCAATTGAAGCCGAAAAAAAATCCTGCCAATGCGTCAGGCGCTTTGTCAGCAACTGTTCCGACACTTGGAATCCCTTACCTAGCATAGGGTTGAGGTTGAAGTCCTTCATGCTCTCGGCAATCAACCCCATCCGGCTTGAGGTCGTCGCCTCCGAAAGTGAACGCGAATCGGTGATGTCGTTGTTTTTCCGAATCAGCCTTGAAATGGCCTGGTTCTGGTGTTCTGAGTAAATACAGGCCACGACAATGAGAACGGCGCAACAGGCAATCATGTTTTTGAGATGGCGTCGCGTCTTTTCGTCAAGGAGCGAACGCGGCATCATGTAAAAAAGGACAACGGCGCCAAGAACGGCAAAGGCCAGTACGCCAACCCTTGCCCGCGTCATATAGAGCATGACAGGCATGGGAAGTAAAATGGCAAGATGCAACTTGCTCATCTTCTTTTCAACAAGCAACATATCCGCGAGCAAAAGCCCCGCCACGCAGACCAAGGCCGGCCCAAGAAATTGACTGTGGATGGTAATGCCCGAGAACAGGGTCATACCGTCTGCCGATTGATTGTAGTAAAGGTCTTCGGCGTAGGCCATTCCTTCTGCATTGACAGCGTTGCTTAAGCTGGTGTAATAGGCCACGCCGGGAAAGGCCAGGGAAACAAGGGAGCCATAGACAAGAAGGACAGCCAGCGCGATGAAAAAAGCTCGGGCGAAAAACAAATCTCCGGGTTTCCGGTCAAGTCCCTTGGATACAAGGTAGAGTCCTAGCAGGAAGACGCCAAAATTAACAATCTTCAAATAGCTAATCAGCGGTACCCAGCCATGCATGGAGGCGAGAAAGGCGACAACCAAAAAAAAGCCAATCGCCCCCAAGGGAAGCTTTTCATTGCCCTGCCCTCCCCGACCGCCAATAATCATCAAACAAGGAATCAGCACTACGGCAACCTTGGCAATTCTCCCAAAATTGGCGTCGCGTGGAAACACATACGGGTTGAGCATCACGCAAAAGATGACAAGCAACATGGTCGCAAAGACTTGTCCGTTCCGGCCTCGAATTGCGACAAGCAGGCCATACAAGGCGATGCCAATGCCGATTTTACCTTCCGTATAGATGCCCAACAACCAGATGACCAGAAGTGTCGCAACCATTAGAAGCGTTCGCTTGAAGAGCGGCGTCTTAAACATGTTTCACCCCGCGCCCATCGCAAAAATGCCTGACGGAAAGATCGATGACAAAGCCCCCAATGACGCACGCCATCCACATGAACCCTCCGCCCCCGCCAGGGGAAAAGAAAGTTGCCTCAGCCATGTTCGTCGCAAGGAAAACAGCAAACATCGTGGAAGATGCGTAATATCCGCGCAGGGCGCATGCTGAAAAGAAAAGTAGCAAAAACACGAAGAAAAAGAACTCGCCCAAAATCCCCGTCTCCCCTAAGATCATGACAGGAAGAACGCCCTTTTCAATGGAGGCGGAAAGAAGCGTGATTTTTCCTTCGGCATACAGTTGGCGGTGTTCTTCAATAACTTGAAATCCTTTCCCAAGGAGCCGATTTTTTTGGAAATCTCTCATACATCCATTAATTAACCCTTGTCGACTGGAAGTGAACGCCTCCGTTAAGACGCGGTTGTCTTGCTTCACATCGTCTGTTTTCCTTATCCATTTTGAGACATAGTTGCCATTTGCCTCCACAAAAAAACTAGCAATGACAATGATGACAACGATGCAAGTTAGGAATGAAATAGCCATAGCCCTTAATCGATGTGAAACATGCATTTTGGGGAAGCAATAAAATAACATAAGAGATATGGCGACAACCATTGAAAGAAATCCAATTCGCGATCTTGTCATATAAAGCATAATTGGCAAGGGCGCGAGAAGGGCGAAATGCAACCTCGACTTGCCATTTTCAATAAAAAACAAATCAAGCAAAAGCCATGATCCAACAATGGTCAGCGTTGGTGCTAAAAATTGGCTTTGCATGGTTATCCCTGAAAAAAGAGATTTTCCATCCATGGATCCGGAAGAATACATATGATCAACATATCCGATGCCGTATTCTCTAACAGCAGCATTCAAAGATGTATAATAGGCAATTGACGGAAAAGGCAAAGTCAATAAAGACCCATAGACAAGAAGAATGGAAAAGGCCAAAAGCCCCGCTCTGACGACGCGCATGGCATCGGGGTCGTCATCCATGTTTCTTGTTCCAATGTATATGCCGAGAAGGAAAATAACGAAATTCAAGATTTTCAAATAACTAATCAGAGGAAAATACCCGATGGTTGACGAGATGAAAGCAACGACGAGATAGGGGAAAAGACCTCCCAACGGCAGTTGCCGATTCCCCTGCCCTCTCGCCGCGCCGGAAAAAACAAGAACAAGCTGAACGAAAACGAACGTTAACTTGGCGATTTGTCCAAAAGCCGCTGTTCGTGGCATCAAAACAGGATTGAGCATAATAAGCAACGGAAGGAACATTGACGACACAATTAGGGCTCCCGTTTTTGCCGTAAGGGCAAAATAGAAGACGGCTACGGGAATCACGACTAGTCCATACCCCCAAGTAAAACGGCAGAAAAAGACGGTCGCGACAAAGAGCCCCAGGATTTTTGCGACAAGTTTATAGAAGGGATCCATAAACAAAAAGTTTACCAAATTGTCTTACGACTCGACAAGAATCTGGGCTATGCGCTCCGCCGTCTGACCATCCCACAACTCCGGACGCATCGCCCGACGTTCGGCATAGACCTGCACCCGATAGGCTGCGCGAATTTTTTCAATGGCATTGCCCACGAGAATCGAAGCCCCTCCGTTTTCCATCAAAGTGACGGGGCGTTCGGTGTTCCAGCGCATTGTGAGGCATGGCGTCCCAAGGACACAGCATTCCTCCTGGAGACCGCCGCTGTCCGTCATAAAGAGCCGAGCCCCCATATTGAGCCGCAGCATGGCATGGTACCCCAGGGGCTTGACAAGCACCATGTTGGGATGGGCTACGACTTCGTCCCAGAGCCCAAATTCCTTTAGCATCTTCTGGGCGCGCGGGTGGATTGCCCACACGATCTGGCGCTCCCGAGCGACTTCATCAAGGAAAAAACGCATGGCGGGAACCAATGTCTCCCTCTTGTCGACATTGCTTGGGCGATGCATCGTCATCCCGACATATTCGCCGTCAACGAGAAAAGGAACCCTCCGCTGTTCCCCCTCACCTTCCCCCTTCACCTCGTCAATAAGATTGTCCATAATAATCTTATTGACATCCAGCTGCGCCGCCTTCTCTCGTTCCCGTTCAAGCGTGTCAATCATAATGTTGCCGACAAACTTGATTTTCTCGTCGGACACCCCTTCGGCCTTGAGGTTGGCATTGCTGAGACGGTCTGGCGTGAAAAGCAAATCGCTGAGCCTGTCCGTCACGAGACGGTTGATTTCCTCAGGCATATCCATGTCGCGACTCCGAAGTCCAGCCTCAATATGGGCGCACTTAACATGCTCTTTTTTCGCCGTAATCGAGCAGGCAATCGTCGCATTGACATCGCCCAGCACCACGACCCAATCGGGTTTCTCATCGCGCAAGACCTTCTCAAAGGCAATCATTGTGCGCCCGACTTGCTCGGCATGCGTCCCGCTTCCGATTTCAAGGTTGATGTCGGGGTTGGGAATGTCAAGCTCCCTGAAGAACTGCTCGCTCATCCGAACATCATAGTGCTGCCCTGTATGCACGAGGACGTGCTTCACCTGGGGATAGGCTTTCAGCGCCCGGCAAAATGGCGCCACCTTCATAAAATTGGGGCGAGCCCCGACGACACTTATTATCTTTAAGTTTTTCATAAGGGAACTGGGGTGTTTAGGTGTAGGTTCAAGGTGAAGGTGAAGTAGGGGTAGGTGTGTAACGAAGATTTCCAAATTCCTTCAACATAGATGTAAGCATACGGCCAATCTCTAAAGCCAAATCATCGAATTCAGCAGGGATGGCATCAATATAGCCAAGGTCTTTTGCGATTTCAAGTTGCGTCATCGTTTCATAGAGCGAACCTCGGGCAATAGAAAGAAAATGCGCATAGTCAGCACTTGAAGAACGACCATTTCCCTCGGCAATGTTAGAAGGGATTGAAACGACTGCTCGGCGGAGCTGGTCTGTTAAGGCATATCGTTCATCAATAGGAAAGCTCTTTGCCAAGGCATAAACAACTTTCACCATCTCCATGGCTTTTTGCCAAACAATCAAATTTCTAAACATCTCCATCCTACACTTTCCTCCTAAACCACAGACCTCGACCTACACCTTTTACCTACACCTAACATTCTCCAAAATCTCAAAATAATCATCAGCCTGTTGGTCCCGGTTATGCCTCTTCGCGATGTTATGATATGCGTTTTCTCCCAGTTCGCGGCAAAGTTTTGGGTCTGCCAGCAGGCGCTTCACGCAAGCAACCAGCGAGTCTGCGCTTTCAGGCGTCATGTCAAGCCCGGCCTTGGCATCCATCACAAGCTTTTTCGCAAAACCATCGACCCCCATGATGATTGGCCGTTTGCATCCCGCGCTTTCAAAAATTTTACTGGGCATCACCGTTGTGAACAGTTCCGTTTTTTTCAAATGAACAAGGCTCGCATCACTTGATGATACCCAATCCGGCATCAACGACTTCGGCTGCCGCCCCGTGAACACCACATTGTCCAGCCTCCGCTTCTTCGCCTCTGCCTCCAACTTCTCCCGATACGCTCCATCTCCCACAATGACAAACGAAATCTCTTTCGCATTTCCCTCGTCACCTGAAACCTGCCCCTCTCCCATCCCTCTATGTTCTTTATGTTCTCTATGGCTAATCCCCTTCCCGCTTCCCCCTTCCTCCTGCCCCCTAAAACCTGAAATCTTCTCCGCCGCCTCCAGCACGACCTCGAGCCCGCACGCCATGCCGACCGTACCAATGTAACTGACCACAAACTTTCCTTCAAGCCCGAACTGCTTCAGAAGTTCAGCGTTCTTCTCGCGCGGCGAATAGACGGCGAGATCGGTGCCATTCATCACGACGGACATCTTCTCCTCCGGCACGCCTTTTTCCTTCAATCTCAACCTGTAACCTTCGCCTACCGTGACCAATCGGTCACAGTTCCGATACATTGATTTTTCAATCTTCTCCAGTCCCCAGATGCCCAAACGAGGCACCTTCGCCCCAACGGCAAACATGCTCTCTGGCCAAATATCCCTAATTTCGACAACAAGCGGAATTCGTCTTTTCTTCAACCTCCGACCTTCAACCTCCAACCTCCCACCCCTCAACCTCTTGTACCAGACACCCGCATACCCGCAGAAAATCTGGGGACTCGTCGCAATCACGACATCAGGACGCTCAAGCCGGAGCGCGGTCCAAAGGGCCGAGACGAAGAAACTCACGTAGTTGAGCATCCGACGAACGACACCTTTATTCGCCGCAATGTAGGTCTTCACACGTTCGATCTTGACACCGTTGAGAACTTCACTCGTCCGCGCGTTCCTGTAGCCGTCGTAGACGATCCCGTTTGGCACGTTCGGTGCCCCCGTGACAACCGTCACATCATGTCCGGCCTTCGCCCAGCGCTCACAGAGTGCCGAAACGCGCGTTGCCGGAGCATTCCCCTCCGGCGTATAATAATGGCTAAAGAAAAGAATTTTCATTTTTCTTTCTTAACATTCTTAGCCATAAAGAACATAGAGAACATAAAGATTTCGTCAGGGGCATCAGCCCTCCCAGTCTCCCCTCTCTCTATGCTCTTTATGGCCATCCAACCTTCCCTCAAGAAACACTCCATGTAAACGTCGCCGGAAACCTGACGATCTGATGATAGATGATGCATAGGCCTGGCTCACGCCTATTCCATCCCACAGCGAACTCGCACGGCTCAACACGACGCTCACCGTTACAGGATATCTTCACCACTTCCTCGCCCACTCCCGGCGGCAGATGAAACCGCACCTCAAGATTATGCTCGCCATGTCCGAAGACTTCGTCCACACCCTTGAGACCCTCCGCTGTCAGCTCGAATCTCCGACGATGCCGTCCGAAGTCGAACCGACGGCCCACCCGATGCGCCGCCCAGACCTCACTGGAGTCCTGCCCGTCGATAACGACCGTGTTGTGTGCAGCCGTACTGCGTTCGAAGCTTCTCACCGGCCCCGGCACGTAAGTCGAACACCCCGTGTCGCCTATGACTTTCCGCCCCTTCTTCCACAGCTCAAAACTCCACGTGTCTGCATGCGCGTGTCCCGGCTGGTAACTTGGCCCAATCTCTCCGCACTTGGCCAACATGCAATAGGTTTGATTCTCCAATCGCAAGAAGCCGGAGGGAGAAGGTTGAAGGTTGAAGGTTGGAGGTTGGAGGTTGGATGCAACATCAAACCCTTCAGTAGCGGCGTACGCAAAAAGATTGGCAGGCGACTTGGCGATGCCTTCGGACGAGTCATTGAACTTGGCGATCTTTCCATCCGACCCGACCAGCATCTTCAGCCCCACCAGCATCTTCCCGGCATATTCCTTGAACAATTCCGCATCCTGCATCCCGCTCCCCGTTTTCTGTTCCCTGCGCCCTTTGATCAACTTATAACAGTCCAGCACATCCTCAAGGATAATGCAATGGTACATCGGCGAGCGTTCGAAGTGGACCCCGTCGCCACATGTCTGCTCCGGCAGTTCACGCCGATAGATCGCCATCCCCTTCTTATACCATTTTTCATTTTCAAAAAAAAAACCCGCGAAAACCAACGCCTTGGCATTTGCCAACAGATGATTCGCCAACAAATGATACTCCAACTGCGGATACAGCCAATTCATCTGCTCGCGTAACGACTCCTCAATTCTCTCCTCCCCTTTCTCTTTATGTTCTCTATGTTCTTTATGGCCATCCTCCTCCCTCCCCTCATCATCCAGCCACTTAATCCAATTAACCACCCTCAGGCTAATCGGATACGGCTCCCAACCATTCCCCCACCCCTTCGGATTCTCCCTGATCCACTTTTCAATTATCTCTGCGCCCTCCTTGTGCCCCTTTGCTGCTAAATAATCAAAGTAGTGCAGATTGTACAACCAAAGCTTCTCAAACCGCAGATCATTCCAGCCGTTCGGGTTGCCCTTCACGTTCAGGAACTCGAACTCAGGCAATGGAGAGGTCGAGGCTGGAGGTCGAGGTCGACGGAGAAACGACAACCGTTTTCTCCAGATCCTATTCCAGATCTGAACCGGCTTCAAATGAATAATCGTACGAATAGTCAAGCCTAGGTTCATGCGATTTTAGCCATAAAGAACATGCTTAGCCGTAAAGAACATAAAGGGCATAAAGATTTTTCAGGAAGGGTACCATAAACCGACACCCCTCTCTTTATGTTCTCTATGTTCTTTATGGTCATAACACCCCACGATGCAACCTTAATTCAAAAACGACCTCGCCTCAAACTTGTACGATCCAAAGTTCACCAGTAATCCACATTCTTTCCCGGTAATCTTCAGATAGTTTATCAGTTGTGCTACATGCTCTGCAGAAAGTGCTTTCGCCGCCTTCAATTCAACAACGAGTTCATCCTCAACAACGAGATCTGCAAAATAATCGCCAAGAACGAATCCATCTTCATCCATGACCTTTATCGGCTTCTGTGCCTCAACCTTCAATCCAATCTTCTCAAGCCGATGCTTCAACCCATTCTCATACACCTTTTCAAGCAATCCCGTACCGAGATACACATGCAGATCATACGCCACCTGCCGCACTTTTGCTATCAATTCATTCCGTTCCATTCTCTATGCTCTCTATGTTCTTTATGGCAAATTCAACCTACTGCCACACTCTCGCCGCTCTTCACCGCTCTCAACACAGCAAAACACGTCTTGGTCACATTCTCAATCTCCTCAAACGGAATCGGCATGTCCTTGCCGTCCTTCACTGCGGCAATCGTCGCCGCCAACTCCTCGGCGAAGCCTTTCTGCTGCCGCCCCTTGAGTTTTCGCTTGCCCAGTTTGCCACTGCAAACCGTCGTGCAGAAGTTATCCAGCGTCGCCGTGGAACCTTCCCCGTGGATTTCGCAGAATTCCTTCGGGAGCGTCGTATCGCCGAACGCAACATACTCGAGCGTGCCGACCGATCCATCTGTGAATTGGAGATTGACGCTGATTGAATCCTCCGGTGTCTCCGCGGCGTTCGCCGTCTGGATGCACATGGCCTGGACTTTCACGACAGGCGCCCCGCAGACATAGCTCATGAAGTCGATGAAATGGCATCCTTCGCCAACGATGCGTCCGCCACCAACTTGGGGATCCTGAATCCAAACATCCCGGGGAATTGAGCCGGCATTGACCCGGTAGTGCATGACAAGCGGCAACGTCCGTTTGGAGAAATAGTCTTTCAGCAATTTCGCATGCGGACTGAACCTCCTGTTGAACCCAACCATGATACGAGAGGTGTAGATCAAAGGTGTAGGTGTACAATGGTGGTTATCTTCTGCTGTACACCTTTCACCTACACCTACACCTGCACCTATAAATTCTGCAAGTTGCTCCTCGCTGATGCAGAGCGGTTTCTCAGTAAACACATATTTACCCGCTTGAAGCGAGGACGCAATTTGGGCCGCATGCATATCATGCCGTGTCGTCACAAAGACAAGTTCGGTCTCCTGATCTTTCAGTACCTCTGCCTGATCGGTCGCGGCAAAGGCAAAACCATACTTTTTCGCCGTGTCCGCCGCGCTCATACCTGTTGCTGTGGAAACGCCACGAAAACGAACTTGAACATTCCGCTGTGCACCCACACCTTCAACCTTCACCTTTTTCAAGGTCGGCAGCAACACGGCCTTGGCAAAGTTCCCCGCGCCGATGAAGCTGATGCCCACGGCGTCAGAGGCACAGGTCCTAGGTGTAGAATGGAGATCCACTCTCCTTTGCATCCCTTCACCTACACCTTCTTTCTTCACCTGATCATTTTGGTATTCCAAAACGATCCCGAGATATGGCTCCTTCTTAATGCCCAGCAGTATCTGGTAGGCCTCAAGCGCGTCGTCAAACTTGAAGCGATGCGTGACAAGCTTCGATGGTGTGACCTTGCCTTCCGCGACGAGCTGCAAAAAGGCCGCCATATTGCGTTGCTCCGTCCAGCGGACATAGCCAAAGGGATAGTCAATGCCTTGCTCCTCGTAAACCGGATCGTACCGGCCCGGCCCATACGAACAGGAGAGGCGAAAGTCAATTTCCTTCTTGTAGTACTGATCACGCGGCAAGTTCATTCCAACCAACCCCGTCGCCACAACCCGCCCCTTTTTGCGGCTAATCTCCGCCGCGACCGTAACGGGCTCATCGGAATGCGTCGCCGCCGTAATCAGCACCGCATCAACGCCGTTCCCCCCGGAAAACGCCATCGCCTCGCCTTCAAGATTGGCGGAGACCGCCTTGTCGCATCCCATTTCCTCCGCCAACTTGCAGCGCGCGGAATTTGGATCGAAACCAATGACCCGACAACCGCTCGCCTTCAGCATCTGCACGGCGAGAATCCCCATCAAGCCAAGTCCGATAACCGCCACCGATTCGCCGAGCCGGACATCGCACTGGCGGACGCCTTGCAAAGCGATAGAACCCACCGTCGCACAAGAAGCGTCCTCAAAACCGACGCCATCGGGGATTTTCACCACCAGATTTTTCGGCACATATCCATATTCGGCATGGTTGGCGAATCCCGCACCGCCGCAAGCCACACGGTCCCCGACCTTGATGTCGCCAGCGTTGCGTCCCGCTTCAACAACCACACCGGCGCTCGAATAGCCAAGGGGAATCGGCTGGTCAAGCTTCGCCTGCACCTTTTCCAATGTGGCAAAGACGCCCTCCGTCTTCATCTTGCGCAAAACCTTGCGCACTTGGTCGGGCATCTGCAGGGCCTTGCCGACGAGCCCCTTCTTGGCAAACTCCGCCAACATGCGCTCCGTTCCCGCGCTGACGAAACTCGCGGCCGTCCTGACAACAACACCATTCACCTTGCAAAGCGGTGCCGGAACCTCCGCCAACCACATCTCGCCCGTCTTAAACGATTGAAGAATTTGTTTCATCTTCCCATCCTCCAAATCTTAACCTTTCAAACAACCGACTGCCGCCAATGGTATGTAATAAAGCACCAGTTTTAAAATATACCCTTCCCGTTCCATATCTCACAGTATACACTTTTCAGTGCCGTATTTCAACCTTATCAAGCACTTTGGGTGCGACAAAAGTTTGTCCGAGGAGTTTGCCGCGTCATCGGCCCATTCCATGTCGGTAGGCGAGCTCGTATGGTTACACGACGATAGGCCTTCGCGACCGTATCACCCCGCGCAGGAGTGCGATGAGGATTCCGTTTTCGAATCGCCAGTGCATTCCAGGTCCCTTGAGGCGCATTCCGACGGTCAGCTTGCAGGCGGCCTCCGCCATCCCCGACCCGACGACCAAGTGCCTTCGCCGCAGC
>JAZQOA010000085.1:0-3686 GCA_045627605.1 Kiritimatiellia bacterium
GTAGATACAGCGGGCCGTGTAATCCCAGACCTGACAGCGGCGATCCATGCGATGAACCGCCTCATAGCGCCACTCGCCCGCTTCGTTCAGCCGCGGCCTTTTCGCTCTCTCCGGGTTTTCCATCACTCGCAATTATATCAAAACCCCCGGCTCGCCTGTTGGCCAAAAACAAAGGGCGCGTAAGCGATTTGCGTTCTTATACTCAAACCCTGCGCCTCAGCAGCCACTCTTCGTCGGGCGCCTGGCGGCCCGGATAGAGCCGAATCATGTGGTCCTTGTCAATCCAGTATTCCGGCGAGATGTAATCGCGGGCATAGAAGGAATGGTCGGCCTTGATCGCCTTGAGGGCCTTGGGACGGATGATGACATTCCGCCAAAGTCGTTCCGCGTTCGCCCATTCGCTCTGCGGCAGGGGCGGCCCCCACCGATGCGAAGGCGAATGATCCGCAAGCTCCGCCTCGACCACTTCGTCGAAGGCCTTCCATTCCGGCGGCAGGTCCTTCAGATGCTCCCTGTAAACCTTCCGCGCATGATTCGTCAGAAACGGCATGTTCCGCTTGGGCAACGGCAAATCCGGATGCAACAACGACAACGCCATCGGCGGATAGAGGTCGAAGGCCATCTTCAGCCGATAGGCGAGCCGCGCATGCCGCGCAATCGACTTGTACTTGCCGACAAGCTCCGGCGTCTCCTCAGCCAGAAAGGCCTTCAGCCCGCCCCTTCGTCCCGCAATGTTGCCAAAGCCGCCCAAATGCTCAAGATTGCAGTCGGTGAAGCACGTGAGTTCCCCCAGCACGGACAAAAGCCAGATGAAATCCTTCTGCGACCGCCGCCTGTTCGCCCAGGCCGCGCGCAAATCGTCCCCCGTCGGACACTTCCCGATCGACCACGGCCGCATCACCCAGGGCTTCATCCGCTTCTGTTTCCTTCTGCACTTCATCGTGAATGAGATTATATGATATTTTTGAACCCCTTTCAAGGGCCCAAACACGGCAAAATCGCCACCCCTTAAAAATATTTTATTTTTCTTATATCTTCATCTTCACTGTTATTTTTACATTGCTTCATAAAGTTAAATACGACTTCTCGTCACTCTTGTGAAGCTCCCAATGTCGTTCTTGTGTGAAATTTCACCATTAGTAAGGTGGGGAAGGGGCAAAGAACCTTTCTCCGGTCGGAAATGACCAAACGACGGGCGAGGAGCCCGACCAAAGCGACACTCCGGGTGGGGTGCCGTTTTCGTTTTGTCATGTCTTTTTCCGGCCCGTAAACAACAAACAGAAAGGTAATGTTATAAGAAATGAAATGATGAGAAACACCATCGGCTATTAGATTAGAACGCAATCGGCTATCGCCGAACGCTACAAGAGGCCGAAAGACGATGTGGCTTACGACGGCCTCCGGCCTACGCCACAATCGTCTTTCGGCCAGTTTGCGTTCTTGCGCGGAACGGACTGCTGCCCATAACGCAAGCTGGCCGTTTTCAAATTGTGGCGTAGGCGCGGCAGAAATGGTTGGCCCTATACGGAAACTAAAGGCCAATTCTGCCGCGCCGTTGTAAGCCACATTTGAAAACGGCCTCTTATTGCGCGTCGCGATAGCGACTTGCGTTCTAATAGCCGATAGTGTTCAACATCATTCCAAACTTGTCACATTAACCACAAACAGAAAGGAGCCATCAACATGGCAACTGAAAACACCAATGTCCTGGACTTCCAGGACCCCGGCGCGATGAGCGAAGAGCTTCTCAGCGTACCGGGCTTCGTCAACGAGCTCAAGAACCACACCCTCGCGGTCGCGCCGCGTCCAAACGAACCGCTCGCCTTCGCGGGCGCCCTCGCCATGCTCGCGCACCTGACGGGCCGCAGCTATATCGACGAGCGGGGTTCCCACACGAACCTCTACCTCGCCGCCCTCGCCCCGACCGGCATGGGCAAGGACGAGCCGCGCGCCGTCAACAAGCAGCTCGCCGCCGCCGCGGGCATCCTCGGCTCGGTGCCCGACTCCATCGCCTCCGGCGAGGGACTCGAGGACGCCGTCGCCGCGTCGCCCTCGCTCCTCCTGCAGTGCGACGAGGCAGACACCCTCCTCACGGTCCTGCGCGGCACGGACTCGCGCGCGTCGCGGATGAACGAGATGGTGCTGCGCTTCTTCTCGGAGTCGAAGAGCGGACACGCCATGCGCCTCAAGGCCGGACAGAAGCGTCCGACCGTGATTCCGCTGCCGCACCTCACGCTCTTCGCGACGGGCATCCCGAAGTTCGTGTACGGCGCCCTCACCTCGAAGGCGCTCGAGAACGGACTGCTCGGCCGCTGCCTCTTCATCGAGACAAGCGAGTTCCGTCCCCTCGGCGAGATGTCCGCGGCGGAACTGCCGCGGTCGCTCGTCGAGACCGCGGCGAAAATGGCCGCGCGGGAGAAGCGGTTCAACGAGACGTACGTGCTCGAGCCGGTGATCGTCACCGAGACGCCCGAGGCGAAGCACGCGCTCCGCGAGCTCCGCTTCAACACCGACGAGATCTCGCGGCGGCTCTTCGACTCGGACCTCGGAACCGCCGCGGCGCTCTACTGCCGGCTCTACGAGAAGGCCGTCAAGCTCGCCGTCCTCTACGCGATCTCGGCAAACCCCGAGACGCCGCAGATGACCGCCGAGGCCGTCCGCTGGGGCGCGGCGTTCGCGACACACGTCACGCGGAAGATGCTCTACGAGGCGCAGTTCAACATCGCCGAGGGACGCTTCGACCGCCTGAAGAAGCGCTTCGTGGGGCTTCTCGCCCGTCACGGCGGACAGCTCGACCGCACGACACTGCTGAGGCACCTGAGCATCGACTCGGCGACCTTTCAGCGGATCGTCCTTACGCTCCACATGTGCGATGCAATCGAGGAAGAATCGATTTCCCGCCGGAAAACGATCTACACACTCAAAACCGCAGCATAAGGAGAAAATGACTTCAGTCTCAGCTCAGTTTCGGCTCAGTTTCAGTTCGGAGGTCACTGACACGACAACACCGTACCGCCGCCGCTCTCGGCGGCTGGCGCTGACACGGTCGATCGAAACCGAACCGAAACCGAACTCAAACTGAGTTCAAACTGAATTGAAACTGAAGTTGAAAACAACGCTAAGGAGCATAACCGCATACGCCGCCGACTGAAAGCGCAAGATATCCGTGCGTGCCCCGCACTGCAATGCATCTAGGGCTCGCGCGCGATGTTTCGGACGAGGGGAGCCGATGCCACGGACCGCAAGGTTCAATGCATCGGCTTCGCCTTTCCAATGCATTGGTTCGGGTGAATCAATGCATTGCTTCGACGGCTTCAATGCATTGGAGGAAAGGAACAAGAGGTATGACAGTAAACTACATCACGGAGCCCATCCCGTCGGCGATGGGCAAGGGCAAGGGCGGCTGGCGCGGCAAGATCGTGGACCGCTCGGCACGTACGTTCGAGGAGATTGCGATGGCTGTCGCGCGGCTAACGGGCTGGCGCGACTCCCAGGTGCAGTCGATCTTCAGGGGCGTCATGGAGGAGATGATCCGCGACGCCCGCGAAACGGCGAACATCCAGCAGCTCGACGACTACGGCTCGCTCAAGCTCAACCTGCGCGGCAGGTTCGAGGGCATTGACGACGCCTACGATCCCGCACGGCATGCGCTGGCGTTCTCCTTCACGCCGGGCAAGCGTCTCAAG